>DATFMH010000171.1:0-40518 GCA_035267045.1 Balneolales bacterium | reverse complement strand
GGAAATGGCAGAAATGATCGTTTGATGCTTGATGAAGCAGCGGTCGGTATCGCGGTTATCCAGAAGGAAGGTGCATCCTTTCAATCATTACAAGCTGCTGATGTGATTTGCACTAATATTATTGATGCCCTCGAGTTGTTGGTTTATCCTAAACGGTTGACGGCTACGTTGCGGTCGTGAAGGAGTTATTGGGTTATTGAGACCTTGGAGGTTTTGAAAACCTGCAAGGTCTTTATCTTATCAATCGGGTTACATTTTTTCTCGTCTTCTAAAATCACTGATGTTTAATGTGATGGAAGCTGCCAAAGCAAGTATAAAACCGATCAGAGTACCATAATCGACAACAGTGGGATTCCAGTTTAAACCGGTTAGATGATCTAAAAGAAATTTCATATAAGACATGGGCATGTCGTGATAACCCAGGGCGGCTCTCACCTGCCAGTGCCAGTCGGTACAAGGACAATAACCGATCCCGTACCATATCCCCAGGACAAACCAGGATAATCCGGTAAGGATTAGTGTAATAAGATTAGCCAGACGGGTTTTCTTCCACACCCATCCTATTGCATTAAATAATGTGAATGCGGTGTGAAAGACAAAGAAGAAGATGTTTAGAATCTGATCTATCAGCAATTATTCTCCTCTTAAAAAATCCGGGTACCTCTGCTGTACTTGCCCGTTTTAACGAGTCTTGCGGTATGGATATTTTTTAAAGGCAGCATTCAGACAATAAAAATTTACTACCAACTTTATTAGACATTCTTTCATATTTCGTATCTGACAGAACGAGGTATTTTAAAATTTTCCAATTTCTACCCATAACGGCAAAATGTGATAATAATCAATTATTATATTAATAAAGAACAATAGTATTCCGCATGTAACTGAGAGTATAGTAAATCATATTAAAAACACCCCAATTCACGAGATTCCGGATCAAGCGCACGTTGTCTTCAATAATGAGGGAAATAGGTTGATTGTCAGTCGTCGGTCGTCAATCTCATTCTATCCGAAATTTTTAAAAAAGTTTTTAATTATTCATTACTCATTGTTCATTATCTATAATTCTGTCTTCTATCTTCTCAATTCTAATTTCTACTCCATTCCAAATATCTCATGCATCTTTTCCAAATGAATATCATAGGACTTCTGATCCCATAAAACGAACCGTATGATCTTTATATGTTTTAATTCCGGGATCTCATTTTTAATGGCTGTAAGGGCCACTTCTGCTGCTTTGTCCATGGGGTATCCGAATGCACCGGTCGATATAGCCGGAAATGCTATGGACTTTATCTTATTTTCCTCCGCCAGCCACAAGGCGTTTCTATAACATTTCATCAGGATTTTATCTTCCGGTGTATCCCTTCCATAAACGGGTCCCAGGCAATGAATAATATTCTTATTGGGCAAGCGATGGCCCTTGGTTATTATAGCCTGTCCCGGAGAAATGGGGGTGAGCGGCCGTGTTTCTCTTTCCAAAACAGGTCCCGCAGCACGATGGATTGCACCCGCAACACCACCCCCCGGCTTTAACCGGGCATTAGCAGCGTTAACTATAGCCTCACAATCATCCTGATGTGTGATATCTCCTTTGACTATTTCAATTTTAACACCAGTGATTGTGATGGAATCAATATCTTCAGACATATTTCTTATTAGCAAGTATCGAATACCCTGGATAATAACTATTAACTAAAAATTACCCTCTCAAAATCAGTAATCGAAACTGGATAATGTAAATTTGGCGATCCTTGGTTTTATCAATCGTTCAAAATCATTATACGACATACGAATAGCCTCTTCATGGGTACCGGCATTAAATGCTATCATTTCGTCTTTTGTCAATGAATCAGCTACAACAACATCAAGATTATACAAATTACCAAATGGTGGCATGGCTCCAACGTCACATTCTGGAAACAGTTCCTTGAATTCCTCCTCTGTAGCAAGCTCGATGTTTTTGGCACTAAGTTCTCTCTCGAGCATATTGAAATGAATTTTATGGGATGCCGGTAAAACTACCATAGTCATCTTGCCATCCACTTTTACCATTACCGTTTTAGCTATTTCCTTGTTATCCATTTTAACGGCATGTGCAGTCTGCCTTGCGGTTTCTGTATGGGTGTGGCTAAGAGATTCATATGATATATTCTCTTCATCCAGAAATTTTTTGAGTTTTTGGATAGGCATAACAAACTCCTTTCTCAATCGATGATTTTACTATATCTATAACAATATTAGGCATACTAATTTACTTCTGCCAACTTATTTTCAGTTTTCAGAATGTTGGGTAACCTTGATGCAAACATTCAAACGGCTACGAAATGATATCCTTGTTAAAGACTGACAAGGCGTGATTTGATATCTCTTACGCCATGACCATGTGCTTCCATTGCCTACCTATGGTAACGGAGAACCGTATTCATCTACAAATTCGACTGTTCCATTATATCTCACCCGGAAAGCCCAATAATGCCGGTGAATACAACCCGATGGACAGTCATCATATCCCAGGCTGAATTCATAAACTACATAAGCTGTTTTTCGAATTGCTGTAATATTATCCCCATCACCAATCGCAGAATTGGCCTCCGCATATATTACCCCGTCAATGTCCTGGAATTTTTTAGCTAATGCTAAAATATTAATCGATTTTTTTGCTTGTAGCTCAACGACATGCCTGTTTTTCCATCGATGATATTCATAAATATACAACTGATATTGATTCAACAATTGGTCAATTTGCGAATTACCCGTGAAACGGTAACCTTCCTGCCATAATTTAACCCACTGAGCTGTTGTATCCACAGCCACCAATACATTATTCATCTCAGGATGTGGGAATGCATGTATATTGTACTTTTGGATGACCATATCCCTCTCCACAATTTTTTTTGCATTATATAGATGCAATAATCCATTATAATACGTTTTTATTAATGGATCGGGGATTTCAATTAATGATATCTTATCTGTTTCATCCCGGTGTATATCCCTTAATGCCAGCCGCTCGGCATCTTCCTGAAATCTTTGCTGAACAGAATCAGGAATGGAAAAAGTATTGGCCGGAAACATTATTTGGCCGGTTGACCAATCAGAATCGCCGTCGTCTCCTTCAAAAACAAGTGTACAGGAGTGTAATACGACGAGAAAGAATAGAGTATATAAAGAATGATAAGCCACAAGCGGATTTACTTTAATTCAAAAAGCAGATACTTGAAACTTACCTAAATTACCCGGGTGAAAGGTTATATTTAGAACAATTTAAAGTTTTCTCTGGCGCTCTTTATATTTTATCACAAATGATTAGCGCCTGAACATTACAATATTCAAGCTAATAATACACCTATTGCCAGTAGAAGCCATGAGGCAATAAAAAATGTGCCCCCCACCGGTGTTATGGCTCCTAACCAACGAACGCCGCTAAAACTCAGTATATAAAGGCTTCCTGAAAAAATAACCGTGCCGGCAAACATAAGCCATCCCGACCAATTAATGTAATCGGATTCCGGTAAATGGTAGGCCACCAATCCAACAAGAATTAATCCGAGTGCATGGTAAAATTCATAATGCACTCCTGTTTGGTAAATATCGAGCATCTCAGGTGTCAGGCGCCCTTTTAAAGCGTGAGCACCGAATGCGCCAAGCATGACCGATATCATTGCACTTATACTACCCAGAAATATGAATATTTTTGCCGGTTGTTCCATAGTTACGATATAATTTTTTCCTGCTTTCATGTTCGTTGTTTGTGATAATGAAAATAGCCTAAAATAGTAACAATATCTTCTTTCACTTCATTAATCAGGATCCCGGAAAATGTATACCTCTTTCGAATACGGATTATTTTATTATTTAAATATAAAAAAGCCCGCTCTGAATGAAACGGGCTTTGTGTTTAAACATTAAATTTTGATCTTATCTCAGGAACAACCGCTTGTTGCCCCGCAAGTAACGCACTTCATACAGGTACCGTTACGCACCATCGTCATACTTCCGCAATCAGGGCAAACATCGCCGGTATAACCTAATTGTTTGGCGCGTTTATAATCACTGTCTTTATTGGTTTTGTATGATGTTCCGTTTGAGTTATCATTCGTATGTACATGCTGATGCTCATGAACGGTCGATGTATCACTTGTGACATCGGTTTCTTCATTATTATCACTTGATTCAGCACCTTCAGCCCTGCTTTCTTTTGTAGGCCTCAGATTTCGGTGAATAATTTCTTCCGGCGCGACATGGGCAAGATCTTCACGTCCCATGTAACTGACGGCCAATTCACGGAAAATATAATCAATAACAGAGGTAGTCATTTTAATATGAGGACTTCCGAATACCGGCCCACTGGGATCGAATTTGGTGAATACAAATGCATCAACAAACTCTTCAAGCGGCACACCGTGCTGTAAGCCCAGCGAAATGGCGATGGCAAAACAGTTCATCAAACTCCGGAATGCAGCGCCTTCACGATGCATATCAATGAAGATTTCACCAAGCTGGCCATTGTCATACTCACCGGTACGCAGATATACGCTTTGTCCGCCAATCTTGGCTTTTTGAGTATAACCACCCCGCCTGCTGGGCAGACGCTTACGTCCGGCCACATATTTATGAATGATGCGCTCGGCTGTTTGAACAACACGATCCTGAGCCTGGACTAAGTCTTCATTGACATCTTCTTCGTCAATTTCTTCGAGTACATCAGCCATTGTGTTAAGAGGTTGGCTGAGTTTCGAACCGTCGCGATACAGGGCATTGGCCTTCAGCATAAGCTCCCATGATAACATGAATGCCGATTTTATATCCTCAAGTGTTGCTTCGTTGGGGAAATTTATCGTTTTGGAAATGGCACCGGAGATAAAAGGCTGAGCTGCAGCCATCATTCTAATATGGCCGGAAGGTGCAATATACCTGGTACCATTCTTTCCGCATTTATTAGCACAGTCGAAAACGGCTAAATGCTCTTCTTTAAGATGAGGAGCTCCTTCAACCGTCATCGTTCCGCAGACATAATCGTTCGTTTCTTCGATTTCTTTCTTACTGAAACCAAGAAAATCAAGCATATCAAAATTCCAGTCGGATAACTGCTCTTCGGTGATACTCAGATTTTCTTTACAGAACTCTTCCCCTAAAGTCCACTGATTAAACGCGAACTTGATATCAAAAACACCTGGTAAAGCTTCTTCCAGTTTCTCAAGTGCCTCATCGGTAAAGCCAAGATCTCTCAGACGATCATTCGTGATAGCCGGACTGCCTTCCAGCGTGGCATGACCTTTGGCATATTGAATGATATCAGTAATTTCGGATTCACTGTAATCAAGATGTTTAAGAGCGGACGGTACACTTTGATTGATGATTTTGAAGTAACCACCGCCGGCAAGTTTTTTGAACTTGACGAGTGCAAAATCGGGTTCGATACCCGTTGTATCGCAATCCATTACTAATCCGATGGTTCCGGTCGGTGCCAGTACGGTCACCTGTGCATTCCGGAAGCCGTTCTTCTCGCCAAGTTCCACGGCTCGATCAGCATCTTCACGAGCTGCTTTTAATAAGTAATCAGGGCAAAGATGACCATCAATTCCCACGGGCTTAATAGTCAGGTCTTCATATTCTTCAGGCGATACATTATAAGCTGCCCTTTGATGGTTACGAAGAACTCTGAGCATATTATCTTTATTACGTTTATACCCGGGAAATGTACCCAATTCCTTCGCCATCTCAGCACTGGTTGCATAGGCCGTCATATGCATGATGGAAGTAACCGCACCACAGATGGCCCGGCCTTCATCACTGTCGTATGGTACGCCCTGAACCATCAATAAGGTTCCGATATTGGCATAACCAAGGCCCAATGTCCTGAATTCATAAGACAGTCGGGCAATCTCTTTCGAAGGAAACTGTGCCATCAAAACGGATATCTCGAGAACCACCGTCCACATTCGGGAGGCATGGCGATATGACTCCACATTAAATTTCTTGCTTTCCTTGTCGTAGAATTTAACCAGGTTAAGAGAAGCCAGGTTACAAGCCGTATCATCGAGGAACATGTACTCCGAACAAGGATTACTTGCCTTTATGGGTCCGTCAGCCGGACAGGTGTGCCATTCGTTGATCGTATCGTGATATTGCATGCCGGGATCAGCGCTTGACCATGCCGCGTACGATATTTGTTCCCAGAGATCTCTTGCTTTTATAGTTTTATGAGGTTTGGGTTCACGGCCTTCCCCTGCTGCTCTTTTCTTCTCAACACGACCAAAAAGATTCCAGTCGTCATCATTCTTCACAGCTTCCATATAAGCATTGGGAACACGTACCGAGTTATTGGAATTTTGACCGCTTACCGTACTATAAGCTTCAGAATTCCAGTCAGTATCGTAAACGTCAAAATCAATATCTGTTACCCCCTGAGAAGCTAATTGAATGACCCTTTCTATATAATTCAGTGGTACAAAAGCTCTTTTAGCATCCCGAATAGCTTTTGCCAATTCCTTATTCTTTTTAGGATCACGGCTAACGGCGCCGTTAAACGTCCGCCCTTCAATCTCTACGGGCTTGTGGCAAAGTTTAATGATATTTTTGAGATGCTTTTCACTTGATTTGGATCCCGAGACCAAAGCAGCGACCTTTTGCTCTTCTTTGACCTTCCAGTTGATATATTCTTCGATATCCGGGTGATCAAGATCGAGAGTGACCATTTTAGCGGCGCGACGTGTTGTACCACCTGATTTAATAGCTCCGGCGGCTCTGTCGCCAATCTTCAGAAAGCTCATCAGGCCGGATGATTTACCACCGCCGCTCAGAGGTTCGTCTGCTCCGCGTATATCAGAGAAATTAGAACCTGTACCCGATCCATATTTAAACAAACGGGCTTCACGGGTCCACAGATCCATGATTCCGCCTTCATTTACCAAGTCATCATCAACACTTTGTATAAAGCATGCATGGGGTTGAGGGTGCGAATATGCATCTTTAGAACGGGTTAACTTTCCGGTTTTGCCATCAACAAAATAATGTCCCTGTGCAGGACCGTTAATTCCATAAGCCCAGTGAAGACCTGTATTGAACCATTGGGGACTGTTGGGAGCGGCCATCTGATTAGCCAGCATATAACAAAGTTCGTCGTAAAATGTCTTAGCATCCTTTTCGGAATCGAAATAATCATGTTTCCATCCCCAGTAGGTCCAGCAACCGGCTAAACGATTAAAAACCTGTCTGCTGTCTCTTTCATGGATGTATTTCTCATCGTCGCTAAGACCTTTCATAGCATCTTCATCAGGTGCGGAAGCCTGTAACCACTCAGGTACACCCTTTTCTGATATTTTCTTCAGTTTTACCGGTACTCCAGCTTTACGAAAATACTTCTGTGCAATAATATCTGTAGATACCTGTGACCATGATGAAGGTACAATTACCTCATCCATACGAAACACGGTGGAACCATCCGGATTCTTAATCTCGGAGGTCCTGGTATCAAATTCTATTTCGTCGAAAGGTGTCGACCAGTTTGATTTTGTATAATATCGTTTAAATTTCATGCGGTTACCCCGTTTATGGTTCAATATTTAATCTGAGCTAATACGGTTATCCCTTACTACCTGTAACCATATTCATTACCTATGTTCAAAACCCGTTCATAACATGAACTAATTGCTGTAAAAAAAATGTGTCAAAACATACATCGAAATTATATTTTCAGGTGGATATAACACATCTCATATAAATGAATATATAAGGGCGAAGGTATCACGGCAAGAACTTTCTTAATTAGTTTTCCACAAAAAGCCAAAGTTATCCACATTGCCGCAATTTGATTCCATAAGCCTTACTAAATGCGCAGACAAATTCATGGACATTTGTAGATATTTTTAGTGACTTCAAAACGGATAATACTCATTATTGAAAGTTATCCACATGCCCTTATATCAGCACTACCAATGATTTAATCAATATATTTACTTAATACACGGATTTTATTATTAAATTCTAACAAGAAAAAAAGTTATCCACATTGATTTATCAGGCGGTGTTTAACAACCAACAAACCATACATAGCATTATTCATTATATCATCCATTATTTTATCATTATAAATACATTATAAAGTAACTATAATTGTTAGTTTTTTTATATATATAATTAACTAAATAATCGTCCTGATAAAATAACTTTCAGCGATCATAGATACTGTGCCATTTCACTTAAAACAATGAATTATTCACTAAATTTTTACCGAAATACTGATTGTCCCGGTATAGTTTCTTCCCGGCATCGGATACCATGCCACAACCTGATAAGATTTATTAAATACATTCATCACTCTACCCTGTAATGATAATATCAGATTATGAATGTCCTTTTTTAAAATGAAACCACTATCCACAATATTGTATGCGGAAAGCGGATCGAGGCTACTGCTATGATCATTTGTTGTAAACCTGGAACCAATTCTCTTTTGATTAACAAAGACGGACAGCGGACCGGAACTGATATTTAGACTTGTTTTAAATGACCATTTCGGTACATAACTCAATTGTTTACCATTAACGTTACCGACCATATTATCGTTGTTTGTAATACGGGCAATGGTCCATGTACTGAAATTCTGTAAAGTCACAGACAAATTATGTTTTTGATACCTGATAACCGATTCAAGTTCTGCCCCATGCATTTTTAATCCGAGAATATTAACAGGTGACCATATCCCCTGATTATTCGGCATCCATCGTATACCATCTTTCTGTTTACTAACATAGTATGACGGCATAATGCGTATATCGAGTACCTGTTTGAATTTCGTATCATACGTCAAACCGATATCAAGCGTCCGGCTTTTTTCAGGATCCAGATCAGGATTACCTCCGGGTTGCCAGTACAATTGATTAAAGGTTGGTGCCGTAAAATCCTGTTTAATTTGAGCACGCAGAAATAACTTATTCGTCATCAATTCATAGTTGACACCAAGAGCCGGACTGAGTTGACTACCAAAATCCGAATAACTGTCGATACGTATGGCTGGATAAATTCGAAGTCCCTGTACCGGCTCATATATGGCATTTAATAAACCGCTTAGCAGCTGCCTTTTCTCCCGGTCATCATAATTATTTGTTTTCACATTAAGTTCCTGTATGGAAACCAATCCGGATAAATCAAATGATCGGCTGAAATAATGACGGCCTTGTGCCTCGACGGTATAATTTTGGGCTACACTTCGACTATGGGTACCAAAACTGCTGTCATCATATTTTAGATCATAATGGGAATAATAGGCTTTTACCTGATAATGAGTTTGCCCCTTTCTTCCTCCATACATACCATACCACCGCACGGAGTTATCTTTCTGTACCCCTTTACCGCTGTTAAAGTTAATAGCATTTGCAATATGATTGTTTTGATGATTATACCATAATGCCGTTTTAAGAAAGTGGTTCTTTTTCTCCCATTCCAGATTTGTCAACAAATGACGGGCATTGAGTGCGTTATGTTGGCGCTTTATCGTCTTATTTTCCTGAATATTATAATACGGGAAATCATTATTGGCCTGTTTGCGTCCTGCTAATAATGTCACTTTCCAGTTCTTATCACGGGTGCCGACCGATACATTCTGTTGATCCTGTCCAAACGATCCCACCGTTGTACTCAATTGTGCTTTATTAATGAAATCATCCGTTTTAAGGTAGATAACACCGCCACTGCTGCCGGCGCCAAACGAAGTACCGGGATTCCCCGGGGATACTTCGACAGATGATAGTATGGAAACAGGGATCAGAGATAAATCAGCTGTTCCGACCATCGGATGGTTTAGATCAAACCCATCCCAAATAACTTGTGTATGACGGGCATCGTAACCGCGCAATGATAGCGATTGGAGTCCGCCGGGTCCGTTGCTCTGGACAAAGGCAAAGGTCTGATTAGATAATAATGAGCCCAGATCCTGTGCGCTGTACTGGCGTAATGCAGTTGAATCAATAAGCGTGACCTGAATAGGTTGATAATCGACGGGTTCCTTAATTCTTGTCGCTTGTATCTGTATTTCATTGAGTTCTAATGAATCTGCGACATTCTGGGCAAATGCTTGCAGACTGAAAAATGATATATTAAGAATTAAGAAAAGAGCTGATACGCGTAGATATAAATATAGATTGATTTTATTCATTGTATTCACCTGAACTTTAGTTTTCCCGAAAGTTTCAACAGTGACATGAGTTAGGCAGGTCTCCTGGCTTATCCGACTATTGATTGGTCTGTCTTCCCATTCCTTTACGGAACAGTGACCTATTTTACCAATAATTTTACCACGATAGTTTGCGGCCGGAATTACAGTTGCGGGTACAGCTCCCGGTTTTCACGGGATTCCCATTTTAATCACCAACGATTTTTTTCAAATCGAATTGGGAACCAAAACTCTATCATGTTTTGAAAGAACATTCACAGTATAAGAGTATTTGCCACAAAATAAAAAGTAATATTTGATTTTGGTATGGCAGTGACTCTTAGCTTTTATGCGGATCCCTTAACATTTCATTAAAATTCCTAATTTATATTTTTTATATCTTTTACATGATCTATAATGAAGTAATTTAAGTATTTAACACCCATAGACTTTTAAAATAATTCATCATGGAGTTAAGTGTAGTATTTCTATCGCGGTTGCAATTTACCCTGACCATTATGTTTCACTATATTTTCCCGCCACTCACTATTGGTTTGGGTACCTTGATGGTCATAATGGAGGGCCTCTATATAAAAACGGGTAATCCGCAGTACGAAGAAATGACCCGTTTCTGGACCAAGATATTTGCAGTGAATTTTGCCATGGGAGTGGCCTCCGGCATCGTCATGGAGTTTCAATTCGGCACCAACTGGGCAACTTATTCCAGGTTTGTGGGTGATGTATTCGGATCGGCGCTTGCCGCTGAGGGAATATTCGCATTTTTCCTCGAATCCGGTTTCCTGGCCATTCTTGTATTCGGATGGGACCGCGTCTCCCAAAAAATGCATTTCTTCTCAACTATAATGGTTGCTTTAGGTGCGATTTTTTCATCGATTTGGATTGTAGTGGCCAATTCATGGCAGCAGACACCTGCCGGATATCACTTGGTCGGACATGGTTCCATTGAAAGAGCGGAAGTGACAAATTTCTGGTCGGTCGTATTTAATCCTTCAAGTGTTGAACGACTTGTCCATGTATTGATTGGTGCCTTTATACTCGGTGGTTTTATGGTTATGAGTATCTCCGCGTATTATATTTTGAAAAAAAGACACTTAGAGTTTGCTTCACGATCTTTCACCATCGGTTTATTATTCGCTACAGTTGTATCTATTCTGGCTCCTGTATCCGGTCATTTCGCTGCTGAAATAGTTGCCAAATATCAACCACCGAAATTAGCCGCGTTCGAGGCCCATTATAAAACGGGCAAAGGTCCTACGGGAATGTATTTAATAGGCATTCCCAATACTCAAAAACAAAAAGTAGATTATGGTATTGAAGTTCCCGGGTTACTGAGTTTTCTGGTGCATGGTAATTTATCGACACCTGTTCAGGGATTAGATCAGACAAAGCCACAAAACAGGCCACCAGTAGTTATTCCATTTTATATGTATCACCTGATGATTGGCCTGGGTATCTTTTTTATTCTGTTAACACTCTATGGCTGCTATCTATTATGGAGGGGTACCCTGTTTGAAAAACGTTGGCTCCTATGGATATTCGTTGTTGCCGTACTGGGTCCCTACCTTGCAAATCAGGCCGGTTGGATTGCCGCTGAAGTGGGACGTCAGCCCTGGGTCGTTTACGGATTGCTGCGAACAAGCAAAGCGGTATCACCAGCAGTTAGTGGCGGGCAGGTACTCACATCGATAATCATGTTCGGTTTAATATACCTGATGCTTTTTGCCGTATGGGTTTATGTTATGAATGAAAAAATAAAAAACGGGCCCGAAGAGGTTAAACCGGATGAGATGATCGCCCACAAGGGTGGCATTCTTGAAACGGCGGCACGGCTCGTTAATCCTTCGGGATACTCGATGACAGGAGCAAGAGAAAAAAGAGATATTGATAATAACGATCAAAATTAAAGCAGGAGTTTACGATGGATCTACACATACTCTGGTTTGTTTTATTGGGAGTATTATTAACGGGATATGCTATTCTTGATGGATTTGATCTGGGTGTCGGAATAGTTCACTTAACGGCGAAAACGGACAAAGAACGTCGCATTTATATGAATTCCATTGGACCGTTGTGGGATGGTAACGAAGTTTGGCTTGTGACATTCGGCGGCGCCCTGTTCGCAGCCTTTCCGGATGCTTATGCCACAGCATTTTCCGGTTTCTACCTGCCATTTATGCTGCTTCTTTTTGCCTTGATATTCCGTGCCGTTTCAATGGAATTTCGCAGTAAGACGACATCTCGTAAATGGCGCCAGACATGGGATATCTCCTTTTTCGGTGCCAGTACCCTGGCCACTTTCCTATTCGGTGTAGCAATCGGTAACTCTATACAGGGAATGCCGATAGGTGCTGACAAGGAGTTCCTTGGAAATATCTTAAACCTGCTCAATCCCTACTCTCTCCTCGTCGGTGCTCTGGCAGTAGCGACATTCGCCATGCACGGTTCCATTTATCTGCACCTGAAAACAACGGGTGATCTGCAAAAACGTATTTATCGTCAAATGTGGAGGACATACGGTTTCTTTTTGATTCTTTATATCCTCACAACTATGTACACTCTGGTCAGCCGGCCGTTTGTCACACATAACTTTGAAAATCAACCTTGGGCCTGGCTTGTTGTTGTTTTAAATGTGCTGGCGATTGCCAATATTCCACGAGCAATTTTCAAAGATAAACCGCTTTATGCATTTCTCTCTTCCTGTTTTACTATTGCTGCGCTTACATTTCTGTTCGGTGTTGCTTTATTCCCTAACCTGATTGTTTCCAGTCTGAATCCACAATGGAACCTGACTATTTATAATGCGGCATCTTCCGTTAAAACACTTGGTATTATGCGTAACATCGCGTTTATAGGAATGCCTTTTGTACTGGCATATACCATCATTATTTACTGGATTTTCTACGGAAAAGTGGAGTTGGGTAAATTCAGTTACTAGGAGTCTGTTTTTCTGTTAGAATATTTGATTTCATTGACCAATAAAGATATCGTATGTTTTTCTGAATTACGGGTTGAGTAAACCGGATATATGAAATAACCTGAATGTTTGCTGTATTGATTGTAACATTACATAGCAGAATAGGTTTTTAAATTTTCATTAGATTCAGATGAACGGATATTCTTGTCAAAGATCTTTTCAACAAAATATTTATTATAAATTTTGAAGAAACATTATTTAAAACAATTACTTGTGAGATTCCATATACCCTATTTGGGTCTATTGGGAATATTACTAAGTCTCCTGATCATTGATGGTTGCTCACGTTCACCCGTAATCGCCAATCTGTCCATGAAGTTACATGATAAATATGAGACACATTTTCTTCATGCGGAAATGAAAAATAAGTATGATTTATTCCTGATTTTCAGGATTGACTCAACGGATGTCAATGCCTATAAAATCCAGGCTAAAGCTCATGATATAGCTGCATATGCCTACGACAAGGTGGATAGTGCTTCTAAAATTAAGAATGTAACTGTCCGGTTTCAGCATATTGGAGCACCGGCCGTTATCAAGGATCCAAACGCACATGTTTTCACTTTCAGCACACTTTCACTGGAACGAAATTAACGCTATCCAAAATGGCTCCTGATATCAATGAATCACCCGACCCTGGTATTTTTTATGTTGTATCACCCCTTGGATTATTGAAGATCATTACGCGGGATGATCACCTGCTCAATCTGTCTTTTACGGATGACGTCCATTTGAAATCCACTGATAAAAATAAGTTAAACTGTTTTCAAACCGATGTTGATCATCAGTTAACAGAATATTTCCAGGGTAATCGATTCGTTTTTGATATCCCTTTAAAACTTGAAGGGTCTCAATTTGAAAAAGATGTCTGGCAGCAACTTCTCGATATTTCGTATGGACAAACGATCACTTACGGTACCATCGCGAAATATCTTGGTGATAGGAAGAAAGTCCGTGCTGTCGGTCGCACAGTAGGTAAAAATCCGGTGGGGATTATCGTTCCCTGTCACCGCGTTATTGGCAGTAATGGACACATGACAGGTTATGCCGGAGGATTATGGAGAAAGGAATGGCTTTTAAAACATGAGGGAGCTTTACTGCTGTAAGCAATATTCAATACGTTTAACTCGCTTGTCATAGAATGCGGTTGATACGGACGACAGTAGATATACGCGGACAATCAAAATGATGTTCTTAAAATTTTTACAAAATTCACTTACTAAAAAATGTTTTGATTCGTTACATTAGATGAACTAACAAAAAAGATAGTATTTACAGTTCGCTCATTTTTTATTATGAGTGAACATTGGGTATAGATTTATTGTACGAACAGTTTACAATATTCGATTAATTAATCCGTATATTGTAAGCTTGTTTGAAAAAACAATACTATCAATTAAAAACATTCATTAACCTTTTATTGTCTTTATGAGACTTGAAGTTGGTGACCTGGCTCCCGACTTTACGCTTCCCTCGACAGCAGGGAAGAATTTCACATTAAGTGAAGCACTGGAAAGTGATGAAGAGAACATTATTCTGTTCTTTTATCCCGGCGATTTCAGCACATTGTGTACGTGGGAAGCATGTAATTTTCGGGATGAATTTGAACCTTTCAGGGAGCTTAAAGCCGAAGTTATCGGTATCAGTACCGATAATATGAAGTCACACAGGCGTTTTAAAGAAACTCACAGTTTGCCCTTCCAATTACTTTCGGATCCGGCAGGAGACGTATGTAAACTGTATGGGGCTTATAGACCATTGCTGAGTCAGGCAAGCCGGAGAACATTTGTAATAGACCCTGGTCAAAGAATCAGGGCTGTTTACGATGGACTCTTCCGTACTGCCAAACATGTGGATAATGCAAAAAAAGCAATGCAGGAAATCGAAGGTGATTCCGGCGAATACCTTTATAAGCTTGCATAAGCCGGCTTAACGTTATCCCTTTCCTACCAAAAGGTTATTCAAAAGCAGAATATACTCGTGGGATTGATATGCCCGCGAAATGATACCCGCTTACTGTTAACGGTCCGGATATCCGAACGTTTTTCCCTGTCTCATTGCTTAAGTACATAGTTATATTATGTCCTGAAATTAACCTATTATCATATATATTAATGTAATAGAATGTTTTTAGTATCTTTAAGTTATCAGCCTTGCTGGCAGATCAACGAATAATACTAATTCCCTGAAAGAACCGTTTTATTATCCAGAAGCTTCTGAGGGTTAATGAGTTAACAATAACAATGTTATTTTCTGAGTCTGGCTGATTTGAAGCAGTATTATATTTCTTACTAAGAGCCGGCTCATGTTCATACTAAACAGAATAAAACCGTGCGAACCATTGAAAATCAAGCAGATTTTGAAGATCAGGTATTAGATAAACTTTCGGGATATCAGAGTACAGCAAGAGAATTAACTGAATTAATACTGGCTAATCTCGTCATGATTGGTGAAATACCCGCACCAACATTTAGTGAGGATCATCGTACATTGTTTTTGAAACGCCGTTTCGGGGAGGTAGGCTTACAGAATTGTTCTACGGATGAAGCAGGTAATGTTTTAGGTTTACTACCTGGCAAGGAGGGAAAACGTAATATCCTGCTTGTAGCTCATACAGACACCGTCTTTTCTGAAAAAGTTGATCATACTATATCTGTCGGCCCGAATGAAGTAGTCGGTCCCGGCGTGGCCGATAACAGCCTGGGCCTGGCCGTCATTGCCTCCCTGCCGGATATCCTTGAAAGGCTGAATATCCATTTTGACTCTAATCTGGTATTGATGGGTGCCGCCCGCAGCATGGGACGTGGAAATCTGGAAGGATTACGTTTCTTTTTATCTAACAGCGAAGTACCAATTCATTATGGAGTCTGTGTTGAGGGAGCACAGTTAGGCCGCCTCAGTTATTCATCGGTAGGTATGTTGCGCGGGGAGATCATCTCAATGGTCCCGGAAGAACATGACTGGACGATGATGAGTTACACAAATGCCATAATTACTTTGAATGAAGTAGTCAACAAAATCGTACAAATTCCACTGCCTAAACGGCCACGGACCAGCATTGTATTAGGTTCTATTAAAGGCGGACATTCTTTTAACACGATAGCTACAACGGCTGTATTGCAGTTTGAAGTACGGAGTGAATCCGAAAAAACGGTAAGAGAAATCAGCGACCGGCTGGAAGAAATAGTTGCTGAAGTTTCTGCTCATTCCGGTATAGAAGTTAATATGGATGTAGTGGCGACACGCCGCCCGGGTGGTATAAAATTCAGCCATCCTATGTGTAAAACTTCAAGGGAGATAATGAAAGCGATGGATATAGAAACCAACATTATCCCAAGTATTTCCGAACTAAGTGCATTGATCAATAAGGACATACCTGCTGTTACGCTTGGAATCACGAACGCCGAACATATTAGGCAGCCTAACGAAAGTATTTATATCTATCCTATATACAGGGGTATTGCGCAACTCATTGGAATATTAACTGCGATAGATAAAGGGTTTTGCGATGAAGATTAAAGAGTGGATTCAACATAATACGTTTCATCATTCGCAGTTCTGGGATCTGAAAGAAATGGTTAAAGAGAAAGAAAAACAGAATCTTAAGATCTCTTTATGTATCCCTACACTGAATGAAGAACGGACTATCGGTAAAGAAGTTGTTCTTTTCCGTTCAGAATTGATGCAGCGCTATCCATTGCTTGATGAAATAGCCGTCATCGATTCGGGATCGGAAGATAACACGTTAGAAGTGGCGCAATCTTATGGCGCCGATGTTTATCTGGCCGATGATATTTTACCTCATCTCGAACAAAAAAAAGGTAAAGGTGAAAATCTGTGGAAAGCCATTTATCAACTGGATGGTGATATTATCGTCTATGTGGACGCCGATATCAAGAACATTCATCCGCGCTTTGTTTATGGACTGGTGGCTCCCCTCATCTACCGGAATGCGATAAAGTATGTGAAAGCTTTTTATGACCGGCCTCTGGCCTTCTCACACGGCGTACGTCCATCTGGTGGCGGCCGCGTTACCGAAATATTGATACGTCCCTTATTCTCATTGATGTTTCCGGATTTAACGGCAATCATTCAACCATTGTCTGGTGAGTATGCTGTACGCCGCGAAGTTCTCGAAAAGATACCATTTCCTATAGGGTATGGCGTGGAAACCTCTCACCTGCTGGATGTCTACAACCGGTGGGGACTCGATGCTTTCGCACAGACCGATCTCGACCAAAGAGTTCACCGTAATCAATCGACTCAGGATCTGGGTAAAATGGCTTTTGGTATTCTGCAGACTTTTATCAACCGGGTGCAGGCACATGGTATCATAAAAGAGATTCCGGAACTAAGTACTATTCTCCGACAGTATCAGGCTAAAGAGAAAGATTATGAACAAATAGAACATAAAATTGTTGAAGATGAACGTCCACCGATGATAACAATCAAAGATTATCAGGAAAAATATAATATTACAAACCCCGAAGAAGTTTAATAATCTGCACCTATAATAATTATATTTATATTCACTTAATATATTGACTATCATTATATTAAATAACTTTACTTAATCATTATTAGATGTCTTTCCCAAAACGTATAGCTATTGTACATTATCATTTGCGGGGCGGTGGTGTCACACGGGTTATACAACATGCTGTGGATGCTCTCCGAAGTCGGAATATAGAAACCGTTGTAGTTTGCGGAGAAGAACCCCAACATTCGAAATCACTTAACATTTGTGTAAATGAGAAACTCGCCTACAATCAAACCATTCCTGAAAATGAAGTAGGTGCATTATTCAGGGAGCTTACTGATTCGTGTACAAAAATATTAGGCGGTGAACCGGACCTGTGGCATATTCATAATCACAATCTCGGCAAGAATCAGACATTGCCGCTGCTTACTCATTACATAGCTAAACAACAGCATCCCCTGCTGCTGCAAATCCATGACTTTCCCGAGGACGGAAGGCCCGGCAATTATCATTATCTTTTCAATTCATTGCGTAATACCACTTCGAATCATACCAACCTGGCGAAACTTTTATATCCTGTAAGCGGTCACATTTTCTACAGTGTTCTTAATCGCCGTGATTACAATTTTCTTTCAGATGCCGGTCTACCGGAATCACATTTGCATCTCTTACCGAATGCCATAGATGTCCCGCCAATAACGGACGAGAAACCTAAATCGAAGGCGCTTGACGGTAAGTATAAAAAATTGATTCTTTACCCGACACGGGCTATACGAAGAAAAAACATCGGTGAATTTTTACTGCATGCTATACTTTCAGAGGAAAATAATTTATTTGCCGTCACACTTGCCCCCAAAAACCCCAAAGCCAAACCGCGATTTAAACGCTGGGTTGATTTTTCTGAAACACTGGATTTGCCTGTTGTTTTTGAAGCCGGAAAGAAGAGTCACTGGTCATATACTCAACTTTTACACTTATCCGACTTGATAATGACAACCAGTGTTGCCGAGGGGTTCGGATTGGCCTTCCTGGAACCTTGGTTAGCCGGAAATAAGCTCTATGGACGCAACCTGCCTGATATCACAATTGATTTCACTAAAGAGGATATCCATCTCTCTCATTTGTATGATAGATTAAATGTACCCGTCGATTGGATCAATAAGAGTGTCCTCAGACAAAAAATTAATGAAGGCCTCAATCATGTCTTTCAACGCTATGGTCAACCTATGAGTGAGAAACACGAGCAACTGGCCTTCAACAGTATTGTTAATGAGAATGACAAAGTTGATTTTGGCAGGCTGGATGAACCGTTACAGGAACAAATTTTATTGAAAATTTATCATGATCCCTCTCTAAAAAGTGAACTTTCAGAATATGTTGGGAAAGCCGATAGCATTACCGGTGAGACTGTGAATCACAACAAACATATCATTGAAGAAAACTATAATCTGAAACAGTATGGGGATCGTTTATTATCCGTTTATGATCATCTGTTGAGTCAATATCCGGATAAAATTGAGTATCTGAATGCTAAAAAACTCCTCGATCAGTTTCTCAACCCGGAACGATTTAACTTATTACGAACGTAATATTCATTTTGTCATATGTCAGGACCCGTTAAAATAGAACCGACCGTAAAAAGACAATTACTGGAGAGAATCAGTGATTTATCCGAGCCATTGAAACCCATTCCAACAGGTTTCGCCAATCATATTGAAAAATTATCTGATATAAAGTCGGTCATTTTTGACGTATACGGGACATTACTCATATCAGCTTCGGGTGATCTTGGTGTGACCCAAAAAACGGATAATGAAAATGCCTTTCGCGAAGCGTTGTCATCTGCCGGTATCAGTCATTATCTGAAACGAGCCTATATCAATGGGTCCGATTTATTATTATCACGTATTCAGGATTATCACGAGAAGCACAAAGCTACGGGAGAAGATCACCCTGAAGTAGACATTAGAGAAATCTGGGCAGAGATACTTGATAATTTATCCCAGTCATCCCTTATTGAAAACGAGGTATCAAATCAGCAATTGCTCCAGGTGGCTATCGAATATGAATGCCGGATCAATCCCACCTGGCCGATGCCTGGTCTGGCTAAAATATTGCATCATCTTATCCAAAATAAATTCATACTCGGTATCGTCTCGAATGCACAATTTTACACGCCCTTATTATTTGAAACGTACCTCGGGCAAGAATTAACCGATATCGGTTTTCATGATGATCTCTGTTTCTGGTCCTTTAAACAGCGAATTGCCAAACCATCGGTAGATTTTTACAGAGGCTTGAAAGAACGACTTCAACAGGAATACGATATTAAACCGTCAGAAGTATTATATATTGGAAACGACATACTGAATGACGTAATGCCGGCATCAAAACTCGGATTCCGTACCGCTCTGTTTGCCGGAGATAAGCGTTCTTTACGACTTAGATTAGATAATGAACAATGCAACGGAGTAAAACCGGATATTATCATAAACCGTTTGATGCAATTAACGGAT
Source organism: Balneolales bacterium (assembly GCA_035267045.1). GTDB lineage: Bacteria > Bacteroidota > Rhodothermia > Balneolales > DATFMH01 > DATFMH01. The sequence goes on along the minus strand of DATFMH010000171.1, from coordinate 20,371 downwards.
TGTGTTTGAGCAATCAAGAACGTGTAATGAGCAATTACCGCAGTTATTTGTTAATTGTTACTGCAAACTGCTTACTGCTAACTGATCACTGCTTACTGTTAACTGATCACGTTCACCTGTTTTCCCGGTATAACCAAACTGTTTGATAAGGGTCCAGTGGCAAGGGTTCCTCGCCGCCAGTAAAATGATCACCCCCAATCAAATCCTTCCACTCGCTGCTGCCATTTAATTCCGGAATATGTCCACCAACAGTAACTTTGATATTATCACCTGTAAAATTAGAAATGGAGATAACACTCTCACCATGATCCTGTGAGGTCCTTTTCAAGGCAAAGACCTTGTCATTTAAATCATATATAACCTGTTTTCCATCCGGATGAAAAGCTTTATATCGACTGCGTATCTGGATAAGACGCCTGTATTCATAAAATACTTTGCCGTGTTGATTCTCCATATCCGATAGAACATCAATCAAATGATCTTCCTGCCATTTGCTCCGGTTGATCGTGCGTGCACGACCTGTTTTCTTCACTCCATCATAATTATTCCTCGTGCCTGTTAAGCTGTGGAAATATATCGCGGGTACCCCTTTCAAGGCCATGGGTATGATTTGCGAACACAAAAAGCGGACTACATCCAAATCTTCATCATCCATGTGTGGATCCGCCAGTGCATCGTAATAAGTTATATTCAATTCATACGGACTTTCTGATCCATCGGCATTCTTTTTCGTGGAAACCTTCCCGCCCCGTTCTTTTACCCGGGTTATCAAATCATTCAATTCCTGTTTTGGAATCAATCCCTGTAACGGGCGGACACCGATTCCATCATGGGAAGCAGTAAAATTCAGGAAAGTCATGCCGGGCTCCAACCCGGGAAGTTCATTAGCCCAACGGGTCAGGTATTTTGTATTACCGCTATGTAATGCGTGAAGCAGCAAAGGTGGAAGACTGAATTGATAAACCATATGAGCTTCGTCGCCATCCCCGAAATAGCCCATATTCTCTTCATGAGGGACGTTGGTTTCTGTCAGCAGTAAAACATGGGGGGCCAGTGTACTGACGATATCACGCAGTAATTTGACGATCTCATGAGTATTGGATAGGTGTATGCAGCTGGTCCCTACTTCTTTCCATAAATAAGCGATCGCATCCAGGCGGATGATACGTGCTCCCTTCGAAATATACCAGAAAAGAATATCCAGGAATTCGAACAGGACATCCGGATTTTTAAAATTAAGATCAATCTGATCTTGACTAAAAGTTGTCCATAAGTGTTTAACGCCATTCCGGGTATTCGTTTTCAACAACAAAGGAGTATTGCGCGGCCTCGTAACTGAAGATAAATCTGTATCCGGATCCACTTCAATGAAATAATCGCGTGCCGGGGCGATACCTGACAAATAATCGTCAAACCAATCACTCTCTTTTGACACATGATTAATGATCAGGTCGAACATCAACCGGAAATGTTCACCTAAGGCTTCAATATCTTCCCAATTCCCAAGCTCCCCGTCTACGACGCGATAATTTATTACCGAAAAACCGTCATCTGATGAATAAGGGAAAAACGGTAAAATATGAACGGTATCGATCTCATCCCTAAGATAATTATTCAAAAAACGTTTGAGCGTCAGCAACGGCGGCTCTCCATCCGACTGAATCATATCGCCATACGTTATTAACACATTATCAGTCTGGTCCCAATAATGATCCGGTTTATGCGGATCAATACCGACATTATACCGGCCGACGATCATGTCCATTCGTTCAACAAGATCTGTGCCATTATTGCCACCATAGAGTTTTCTTATACGCTCCCTGATACGATCAATTTTGTCACTTGAAAAATATCGAATCATAAATAGATGTTATTTCCCTTCGATATTTGATATTAATAATCTCATTTTCCGGCGTAAGACGGAATAACTGTAAAAATTCTCCGCCAACTTATAATTGTACTCTACCATGGCGTTGCGGTAGGCGGGATCATCTAATATTCGCCTTACTTCCTCTACAACTTTTTTAGTCAATATGCCATCCATCATGGCCACTTTAAAACCCTTTGGTTCTATATCCCGTGCATAAATATCATATCGATTAAGCACCAGGGGAATCTTAAAATAAATACTCTCCAGGAATGCATTCCCAAAACCTTCGTATAAACTCGGATAAGTCACCAGATCGGCATGTGGATACAGGTCCCATAACGTATACACCTTATTTCCATTATTCTGTAACCTGCGCGCATCACCGATATGGGTGGAAATAAAACGAACATCCACACCTGCATCACCGGCCAATTCCTCCAATGTCCTCTTATACTCGACTCCTTCGTCGCCGGCTTCATGCGATATTACCAATTTATATTTTGAATCTCCGAGCATTTCCACAAGTTCAATGGCCCGTTCTATCCCTTTACGTGGGACAATACGTGTAGGCTGTAAAATCATCACGTCTTCATCACTGAGGCCGATCTCTTCCCTTATATTGGCCGAATAACTGTCAATTGACGGGGGGGGTGTTTCAAAATCGAGCACGTTGGGTACTAATGTAGATGACAGCCCTTTACGCCAGGAAAGCTGCTCCTGCCCTGTTTGATTGATGACGACATGCTGCATATCGTATTCGCGTGGCGGAAAAGCCATTTCCAGATAGTCGTGCACCGCATTCACCTGGAAACGGGACCGCTCCCAATAAAAATCATGATGATGGCCAATTGCAGGTGTATCCGTTTCCGCCATAAACTCGGTTACAGCCAAACCAAGTGGAATGTGCATTGGAATGGCAAGAGCATTTTCTATGAAAAGGATATCGATCTCAAATTTTTTAACAAAATCGTATAAACGGCTCTTTAAATATTCCGAAATATCATGTATGCGGCGGGTAACGAGCGGTGAACGAGACGTATGATCCCAAATTCGGGCATTAATCCATTGTATTTCGGGGTGACCAAAATAAGCCTCAGGGATGCACATACTGCATTCCCTATCGCGGTCAACTTTCCCGGCGAACCAATAAATTTCATGTCCGTCTTCCCGGAGAACTTCTGCCCACTTTGTACTCTCCAGGGATACACCATCCGTGCCGGCAAAACGTGTGGAAACAAATCCAAGTTTATCCGGCATATTTACTCCTGTCTGTCATTACATACTTCACAAACATCTAATCAGCTAAATTAGTCGGTTGTCGGTCCTTTTTGCAGTTAATTGAAATAGCGCTTACGATAAAAAAATGAAATGGTTGATCAACAAAAAATAACATCTCAGTCAAAACTGCAAGTTAATCATTATACTTTGCTAAATATTTATGTTTACAATAGTAGAATTCATCTAAAAATTACACTCATTTAGATCTATTCTCTTTATTATTAACCATACATAATCCGATATATTGCTAACATAACTTTGACTGACAACCATTCCATTTGTTCCTAAGTAATTGTATAAGAATACGTTATATCATCCGAACAGCAATATTAAACACGAAAAAATAAAAAAGATTATCATCGGCCGTTACAGTTAATGCTTATTCACGATAATTTTCTTCAGGCGGATTTTACATAAACTATTTGTATGCGATACAAACATTATTATAAGAATAGGACTGTCTGTAAAAGCTGTATCAAATGGGGATGAAACAGCTGGCAAAATTATTAGCCAACTGTTAAAGAGTAAAAGGAAGCCCTGAATATGCCGTATATAAAATGTTCTTAAATGTAATGGATGTATCCCCACTGAACTGTTAATCGGAATTGGATCGAAACACGAAATTGGCTATAAAAGAAATTAAGATGACTTATAATTATTTCGATATTTATTTATAGGCTATCGCTGCGCTGGAATGTCCCGTGAGCGGGATTAATTCTGAATGTGAGAACCCCGTTTTTTTAATCCAATTATCAAAGTCCTGTCGTGTAAAATTAAATCCACCCGGTGTTTCAACCAGCATATTCAAGGACATCAGCAGGCCTGAAACATTTTTTGATCGATTATCATCTATAATATTTTCAATGACAATACAAGCTCCCCCATCAGGCAAGGACGCGTAAACTTTTTCAAGGATTGCCATTTTTTCATCCATTCCCCAATCATGGAGAATATTTCCCATTGTAATGACATCCGCCTTGGGTAGATCATCTTTCCAAAAATCACCTGGTACAGTTAGAATTCGATCAGCCAAGTTCGCCTTTTCAATTTTTTCATGTGCAATAGAAATTACTTTAGGGAGATCAAATGCTATACAATTGATATGCTCAAATTGTTCAGCAACAGCAAGGCATAACGATCCATCCGCCCCTCCTATATCACATAATGTCTTATATTGGGAAAAATCGAAAATTTCGGTTAATAATTTAAAATTCATCTTTTGTACCGATGACATGGCATTGATAAATTGCTTCAACCGATATTCATCACTATATAATTCGTCAAATACATTAACCTCTTTATCTCTGGATTCATTTTGTGGTTTTCCTGTGCGAAGAGCATCGTCCAGGTTACCAAAGAATGGATATAACCGGTCGTTCGACATTTCCAGTATCCCCCCGATATATTCCCTTTTATTTTTGTCCAAAAACAGATCGGTCTCCGGTGAATTTTTATATATGGCCCCTTCTTTTAAGCCATCTCTCTTTAGAAATCCAATAGCAACCAGTGCATCTAAAAAATCATATATGCCGCGTTTATGTAAATTTAATTTTATCTGAATCTGTTCAGCCGACAAAGGATTTCCGGAAAGTAACGTGAATAATTCCAGCTTAACTGCACATAATAATAATTTTGAACTAAAAAAGGCCTGACCAACTTGCAGGATATTTTTAGGCGTTACTTCTTCGACCGTTTCCAATTTAGATTCAAAACGATAATTTTGATCTTTCATGTACAAACCTTTCTCATTATTTCATATTTAGTTTTTAAAACATGAAAAATTAATTGGCCTGACTTTGTTTAGCCGGTGTAAACTTAGTCACTGTATTCTGAACAGGTTTAATCGTTTGCAAATAAGCGAAAATAGCTTTCAAATCTTCTTTCTTCATTCCTGCATACATATCCCAGGGCATAACCGTGTTATAGCCCTGTTTTGCAACACTGGGTAATGAATCTGCCGGAACATCAAACTGTTTGAAATAATTAATGAAATCTTTAGAAGTCCAGTTACCCAGGCCGGTTGTTTTATCCGGAGTGATATTTGCAGACCGGACTGTTCCCCATGGCATTTTAAATGGCATTCCCCCGGCCAAATAATCTTTCTGAATAGGCTGACCACTTTTCCTGGGTGTATGGCAATCGGAACAGGCACTTATAGTTACCAGATACTTACCATATGCTACAGTATCTTTCTCAGGCGGACGCTTAGCCTTTTTATAAGGTTTGGGAATTGTACGCATGATAAAATTCATCGGAAAATCCGGTTTTGCCGATGGATTTTCATATTTTATTGGTTTCAATGTTCGGATATAAGCGATAATGGCCTTTACATCCCTTGGATCCATATGATTGAAATCGAGATATGGCATTACCGGAAATAAAGGAGTACCCGTCTTAGTCACGCCTGTCGTTATAGTCCGGAATATATCTCCATCCGTCCAGTTTTTCAGATTGTATGGTGTGATATTTTTCGAATAAAATGTCCCTGGAAATCCAAGATTTTTATCAAATCTTTCGCCACCTTTTCCCCGGGTTCCGGGAACTACAGGACCCGAAAATTTTGAGAAGTCACGTGTTGAATGACAATCCATGCACATCGATACATGATTGGCAAGATATTTTCCTCGTTCAATTTGTGCCGGAGTACTTTTCACAGTAATCTTCGGAGCTGGTGGTATATTTGGATAAGCCGCATACAAATACATTACCAAACCACCTGCTATTATAATTATTATACCCACTAATCCAACGATAATCTTTTTCATAATATTCCCACCTTTCACTAAACACCATATACCTGGTCTCTGTTATTTTAATGCGTATTCAAATAATTAAAAGGGACGAATAAATTTTAGAATTTAATTACACAAATTACCAGAAATCCCCCTCAACAATTATATGACATAATCATGACTTGCATATAGCATTCTATTTATTACCTGTATTTGAACTAAACCCGGTTAAAGCCCTTACAAGATAAACGTGTTTAAAAGAATGTATTACAAATAAAATAAAATAAAACATAAATAAAAAAATTACCTGTACTTGAATTCTAAAAAACTATTTGCTAACGTGTTATACAAGTTTTGTGGGATATGGCTTGATGCACCACCGCACATATTTACTTTGAGGTTTTTACCGTAAAATGTGGTGCATTATTTGAGATACCAGGAATATCGTAGTTGACTACTTTATAGAAGATTTGGTGTAAATATTCGCATATTTATTTCAACTGAAGGGGTATAATTTTGTATTAAAATTTATTTAGGGATCATACATTTGGGGTTAGTGCAGCGTGTATACCATCATAATAATTCGTTAATCAGGTTAATCTACCAATAATAAAGATCCGTTATCATATACTTATAGAAGGCTTTGCAAAACCAGGGATTTTGTTCAAGATCAAAGCTTGAACGACTTCGAAACCGAAGCATATTAACCATATTCGAGGATTTCGAAGTCGTGAAAATGCAGATATTGGGCAAAAGAACGGTTTTGCATAGCCTTCTTATACTGCGACAAGTGACGGGTAACTAATCAGGCAAGTTATTTTATGGTGAAATACAATAACTCACAAGTAACAATACACCTTTGATTTATTTATAAAAACCATAAAATAATTACTATGACCACAATGTTTCACTTATTTCATTTATAAAAGAAACGAAATTAAATACGATGAGGGGTTAGGCAGCATTGAATCACCCCCTAACCCGCAACACAGGGAGGACGGGTTCCTACACCGTGCTTACCCCATTCCCGTCCTCCTGCTTTTTTACAAAAAAAGCGATTTATTTAAGCTGGATTTTAAAATAGTAATGCCATTTGTATTTATGCCAGTCTAATTAAATCCGATGCCTCTCAGGAATAGTTATTGAATTACGGAAACTACTTACTTTGAAAATGTAAGTAATACTATTTTTTACAACATATTCATCATAAAAAACATATTCCAAAGGCTCCAAATTCAATACATATCTAAAACTATTAACTTGGTATCACTTAATGTGATCAAGATCTGATATTATAAGAAATTAATGATATTGTTATTGATCATATATAACATAAAATTATACTCTTACAGGATATGTTGATTATTTCGTTCACTGCTGTATTAAATATAATAACAACGAAGTAGGGCTTTATTATAGCATCAAATTCATTAAACCATATAATAACAGCCCACGCATAATTTCATACATACTTCGTCTTTATAAATAATGACGTACCTCTCAGGTAACCGATGCTATAATACTTTTATGCAGGTTTTAAAATCTATTTCCAAAGGAGTATAACCATGACTACCAATCCTCAAATGAAAGAATTCAGATCCATGTTTCGTGGTCCGCTTTTAACAAAAGCTGATGAAGGTTACGATGAAGCGCGAAAAGTTTATAACGGCATGATCGATAAGCACCCATCCATCATTGCACAATGTACAGACCTGGCAGATGTTATTACCGCTGTAAATTATGGTCGTGATTCAGGATTGCCGGTTGCCATTCGCGGCGGCGGTCACAGTGGTCCAGGCCTTGGCAGTGTTGATAACGGCTTAGTCATCGATCTGAGATATATGAAGGGTATCCGGGTCGACCCGAAATCCAATACTGCACAAGTTCAGGGCGGATGTACCTGGGGAGATGTTGATCACGCAACACATCCATTTGGTCTGGCTGCACCGGGCGGTTTTGTATCGACAACCGGTGTAGCAGGCTTAACGCTTGGTGGCGGTATTGGTTACCTTTCCCGATCTGTCGGGTTGACTATAGACAGTCTGATGAGTGCAGATATGGTATTGGCTGATGGTCGTTTTGTAACAGCCAGCCGGAATGAAAATCCCGACTTGTTTTGGGCTATACGGGGAGGGGGCGGCAACTTTGGAGTCGTAACCTCATTTGAATTTCGTTTACACCCTGTAAAATCAGTATTTGGCGGCCCCATGTTATGGCCCATGGATCATGCCCGCGATATCATGAAAAAATGGCGTGATTACATTCTAAAAGCTCCGGAAGAGATAAGCGGATGGTTTGGCATGATGATCGTTCCGCCTGCTCCCCCGTTTCCGGAAAAATTTCATAATAAGAAGATGTGTGCCATTGTCTGGTGTGACAGGGGAACCGGTGATAAGGTTAAGAAACGATTCACCAACATTCAGAAAGAATTTGGCAAACCTTCCATTGATTTTACGGGACCGATTCCGTGGCCGGCCTTGCAAACTTTATTTGATGATCTACTTTCACCCGGTTTACAATGGTATTGGAAATCCGATTTCATAAAAGATCTGGATGATGAAGCTATTGATCTGCATGTTAAACACGGTGAACAGATACCGACCACCCTCTCGACAGTGCATTTTTATCCGATCAATGGTGTTGTACAGAAATTACATAATAAAGATACTGCTTTCAGTTACCGGGATGCCGATTTTGTACAGATGATCGGTGCCATCGATCCTGATCCAGCCAATAACGACCGAATGATCAAATGGGCACGGGATTACTGGCAGGAGCTGCATCCTTATTCTTCCGGAGGCGCTTATATTAATATGACGATGGATGATGATCAGGAACAGGTCCGGGCGGCTTATCGCGATAATTACGAACGCCTTGTAACCGTAAAAGACAAATATGATCCGTTAAATATATTTCGTATAAATTTGAATGTTAAGCCTTCCAAAGGCAAGGTTCCGGGTTTCAAAAAAGTTAAATAGACTGCCGGGTAACACAATAAATAGACCGGATGGTATTACCCTTTAACAATAAGTAACTTTGAATTGTGGAAATTCCATAAAACATGTATTCTTAGTTCTCTCCATCAATAAAGTAAAATTTGTCTGAATTATACTTTATGCAGCCGAAGGTTATTATAGTCAAAGTTCGCATAGAATTTCTACCTTATTTCGTTTTCAACGAGATATGAACATACCATTAATATTTATCAGGCCTTAACTATGATTCGATTAGCAACACATTATGATTTAGCGGTAATCGACCGGATTTATAATCAGGCGATCGATCGTGGTTTCCAGACAGCCCAGACTACACCTTTAAATAATACGGAGAGAATTAAATGGTACGAGGAACATTCATCTGATAAATATCCTGTTTATGTATTCGAGCAGGATCATAAAGTACTCGGCTGGGCCTCCCTCTCCCCATATCGCCCGGGAAGAGAAGCGCTAAAGGAAGTAGCAGAAATAAGTTTTTATGTAAACTCAAATACCGTCGGTCAGGGTATTGGATCACAATTAATGGAGTACTGTTTGGAAAATGCTTCCACTCTTAAGAAAAGAATTTATTTTGCCATTCTTATTGAAGGAAACCTGGGAAGTTTGAGATTACTAAAGAAATATGGATTTGAAAGATGGGGATATCTGCCGGAGGTTATACATTTTCGGGGTGAGAGAAAAGGTCAGATTTATATGGGGAAGATTCTGGATTTATAACCACAGGATATATAATGTGAAACCTTAATAATTAAATCCCATAAGCATTAACTAAATTGTGGATTTCTTTATTCCTTTTCAGTTGTACTAATTCTTGAATAAAATCTCTTATAAAACATGGGCCCATGTAGTTTTAAAACCATGAACACAGAGATTTTGAAACATATTTCTCATTCATTTTCACATGGACTTTATAATTTTAAAATTCATGAGAAACAAGGAGAATCCAATGGCTGGATTCTCAATAACAAAATACACCGAACCTCTATATTCTCATCCCTTTAAAATCGAATGGTCTTTCCCGTATCATTTGTAGACTTTACTCCAAGTTTTCTGAGTATCGTCTCTGCCAAACACCACCTGGAAAATGATGATTGCAGTAAATTAACGCCGACAAAAAGGGTAAATAGAAACCAATAAGGACTTACAAAATATCCCAGGGCCACACTGATGATAATAAATGTTCCGGCTAATGCGCGGACGATTCGTTCTAACATGGTTTTCTTATGTATTTTGTTAAAAAGATGATGAAAATTATGTAAAGCTAGATTTGTTTCTCAACATTTAATTGAAATGCTCTCAACGGATGCAAGCTGTCGCCTTCCTGATTTGCATTATATTCTTCAACAGCGTTAAACAGTCCTTCGGCTTTTCCTTCATCCACAAAAGCAAAATATAAACTGGAGTAAATACTAGCCCGTTTTGTGGCAGTGAACCAGTTTTCTTCTATTGATTTTTCCGTATCCATACGAAACCCGTCAATATCAATTTCACTAAATACAGGAACATTTTCTTTTACCAGTATTTTTTTTAAAGCGTCTGAATATTCGGCAATACACATTAAAGCAACTAATTTCATAAAACTATCCCCTATTATTTTTTGAATTTATGTTTATTGGAAAACGACAAGTGAACCCACTCTCATATAAGCCCACTTATCGTTCTAACCTTTAATCCTCTATTTCTTTTTCCGGATATTTATGTTTCTCAGCCATATAATAGATCAACGGTACAATAACGAGCGTTAATGCTGTTGATGCAAAAGAGCCGCCGATTAACGAGATGGCCAATCCCTGGAATATCGGATCCAGGATGATCACGAAAGCACCTATGACCACCGCACCTGTCGTTAACAGGATGGGACGCGTCCGCACGGCACCCGACTCAACCACGGCTTCTTTCAACGGCACCCCGTCTTCCAGCCTGATTTTTATAAAGTCGATCAATAGTACCGAGTTACGAACCATGATACCGGCCAGCGCAATCATACCGATCATGGATGTGGCTGTGAAGAATGCCCCCATGATCCAGTGGCCCAGTACAATACCAACCAGCGATAATGGTATGGCGATCATCATGATGATCGGGACTTTGAAATCCTGGAACCAACCGATTATGAGCATATAAATGATGAGCAGTACGATACCAAATGCCACTCCCAGATCACGGAATACCTGGTAGGTTATATGCCATTCACCATCCCATTTTAGTGCATAATTAGCTTCCGAAAAGGGCGCTTTCGTATAAAGTTGACTAAATGTATATCCCTTGGGCATCTTTATCTTACTCAGATCCGGACCCATGTTCAGAATGGCGTATATCGGACTCTCGAGCTGACCAGCAACATCACCGGTTACATAAATCACCCGGCGTTGATTCTTACGGAATATATTTTTGGGTTGCACCACTTCTTTGACATGAACCAGATCAGCAACAGGGATCATTTTACCCGTTCGTGACTGTACGTATATCTTCTTCAGATCGTTCACGCTCGACCGCTGGTCTTTGGCCAGTTGCAGATGAATAGGCACCGGCTGCACCTCGTTTCCCTTGTAAACTTTGGAAACATTCTGCCCATGCAGGGCCATTGCCATCGTTTGCACAACTTGCTGGGGTGATACACCTGAAAGAGCCGCTTTCTCTTTATCTACCTCGAACTTGTACTCCGGCTGATTTGCCTTAACCGACCAGTCGACATCGACGACACCGTCTGTATGATTGAAGATATTTTTCACTTTTCTTGCCAGAGAACGCTGTTTCTTAACATCAGGCCCGTATATTTCGGCAACCAGGGTCGACATTACCGGTGGACCGGGTGGAACCTCTACTACTTTAACATTAGCGTTATACTTTGCTGCAATCTTATCCACCTCCGGACGAATACTTTTGGCAATATCATGACTCTGTTCCTCACGATCACCCTTCGGTAAAAGATTTAATTGAATATCCGCTACATTGGGTCCGCGGCGCAAGTCATAATGCCTGACCAGGCCATTAAAATTAATGGGGGATGAAGTACCAGAATAAATCTGATAATTAACCAATTGAGGGATATTATGCAGATATGCTGCGATGTCCTTGGCTACAGCGTCAGTTCTTTCAAGAGTTGTACCCTCGGGCATGTCGATAACCACCTGTACCTCCTTCTTGTTATCAAACGGCAGCATCTTAACAGCCACTAATTTGAAATAGAATAAAGACAAAGAACCAATCAGCATTACCACTACAATACCGATGAATGCCCAGCGTTTCCAGGCACTCTCTATAAGTGGATACAATGTCCTGGCATAAGCCTTGTAAATGAATGTATCTTCCAGTTTAAATTCGTGATGCCCTACTTCGTTTTCGTCGTATTTCAGAAACCTGTAGGCCAGCCAGGGCGTGATTACCAACGCCACCATCAGCGAGAACAACATGGCTATGGAAGCCCCTATTGGCATGGGACTCATATACGGGCCCATCAAACCGGACACAAATGCCATCGGTAATACGGCAGCTATAACTGTAAATGTCGCCAGGATTGTCGGGTTTCCAACTTCATCAATGGAGGCAATAGCAGCCTGTAAAAACGGTAGTTTTCGCATATGAAAGTGCCGGTGCATGTTTTCGACGATAATAATCGAGTCGTCGACAACTATACCGGTCACGAACACGAGGGCAAACAATGTAATCCTGTTTAACGTGTAACCGAACATATAATAGACAAAAAGCGTCAATGCAAAGGTCACCGGAATGGACGCAAAGACGACAATACCGCTTCTCCACCCCATTGTCAGAGTGACAAGCACGGTTACGGCAACGATGGCCACAAACAAATGAAATAATAATTCGGCAACCTTGTCAGAAGCTGTTTCACCATAATTTCGTGTTACGGTCACATGAATATCGGATGGTATCAGGGTTCCCTGCAGCTCATGCATCTTATGCAGCACCTGATCGGCAATATGCATGGCATCTGTACCCTTCCGTTTGGCTATTGACAGCGTTACAGCCGGATACGTTCCGGCTTTATTGACACCGTATTTATTTTTACCGGCAGCGCCAAGACCAAAAGAGACGTATTGAGAGGGTTCGGATGGCCCGTCTTCAATCTTTGCCACATTGTTCAAATACACCGGTTTGCCATGATCGGCACCAACTACCAATTTCCCTACATCCTTTGCATTAGCAAAGAAATTACCGGTTTTTACGAGGTATTCTTTATCATTTCTGCTGAATGAACCGGAATTAAGTTGCTGGTTTGAGCCTTTAATCTGTTGAGCGATCCTCAAAGGATCCACATGATGGGCGGCCATCTTATCTTTATTCATTACCACCCTGATCTGCCGTGGTCGCCCGCCAATAACATCCGTCTTGGCCACATTGTCAATCTGTTTGACCTGCAGACCCAGCTCTTCTGCTACACGCCGCAGTTGATAATCACTGTATTTGTTACTCCACAGAGTCAATGTAAGTATAGGAACATCATCAATTGAACGTGATTTCACCAACGGCATACTCACCCCCGGTGGCATATTATCCATATTCTTGATCAGCTCGTTATACAATTTCACCAGACTGGTTTCTACATTGAGTCCTACCTTGAAACGAACCGTCAACATCGCCTGTCCAGGCATTGATGTAGAATATACATATTTCACCCCGTCGATATTAGAAACGGTCTTCTCCAGAGGTACCACGACACGACTTTCCACTTCTTTGGGCGTGGCACCCGGATACCGTAAGAAAATATCCGCCAATGGTACATTGATCTGTGGTTCTTCCTCACGCGGGGTCAAATAAGCACTGTAGATACCTATCGCCAGGAACGCCATCATCAGAAGCGGCGTCAGCTTCGAATTAATAAATACGTTTGCAATCTTTCCTGCAATACCTGATTTCATAAATCTTTTTTTAATCGTTTATTGAGTAATAACCTTTTGCCCTTCACGCAGTTTTCCATCATAAGATGCTATATACCGGTCACCACTGGACAAACCTGACAATATCTCGACCTGTGAACCCAGGATCCGCCCTGTGCGTACCCAGCGTAAGATGAGTTCATCATTGGCTCCGAGCGTATAAATACCGGTTAGTTGTCCCCTGCTAACCAGAGCGGTAGCGGGTACGCTTATGACCGATTGATGTCCCTTTTCCAGTACGACGCGGGCAAACATTCCGGATTTAACGGATTTCAATGATTGTGCATCACCTGTCAAATTAATTTTGACATCGAACTGCCGGCTCATCATATCACCAGATGGATTGATAGAAGCTACTTTACCGGTAAAAGTTTTTCCGTTAATAGCTTCGATTTGAATATTTACCGGGTCACCTGTATTAAACAGATCTATCTGAGATTCCGGCACCGTTGCCCGGACTTTGAGTCCATGGATATCTTCAACGGTCAACAATGGACTTCCCGGAGCGGCCATATCCCCTTGTTCGGCCATTTTACGTACTACATAGCCATCCATTGGTGATTTTATGACAGCATAATCAAGCATATCATTGATCTCCCGTTTCTTGCTTTCCAATGCCTTGACATTGGCCTGGACGACCTGGTATTGCGTTTTTATATCATCATATTCCTTCTGGGTGGCACTTTTCTCTTTCAATAATGCCCCGATACGATCATAATTTGTCTTGACATTAGCCAGGTTAGCTTTAGCCTGGGCAAGATTGGCCTCAACCTGATCTTTTTGAGCTAAAAGATTGTCGCTCTTGATACGTACCAGTACCTGGCCTTTTTTGACATAACTGCCTTCTTCGAACGGCTGATAGGTTATCCGCCCCATTAGCTTGGTACTCAGTGTGATTCTATGATCAGCCTGAACCGTACCTGTAAACGAATAGGCATCAGGCACCTGCTGATAACCGGCGGTCTGTACCGACGCTTTTATTTGTTCTCCTGCTGCTTCCTGTGCAGGTTTATCAGCGGAACTGCAGGCGACAAGACTTCCAGTCACCAATATTGCCGTAAGTAATAAACGTATTTTATTGTTTATCATATGATTATTTACTGATTTTTATTTTTTTGAAATTCTTTAAGACTATAAGAGATGTTGTATTTTTAGTCGACCAACGGCTTCTCTGTGAGCAGTTCAAGCGAAAATGCACTTATATTGTATTGGTATAAAGCCATTAAACGATGTAGTTGAGCATTTGATAACGATACTTCAGCCATCAGAAGATCCGTTGTTTTCTCCAACCCTTTCGCATACCTGTTAGAGCGGATACGCAGATTTTCCGAAGCCTGTTCAACAGCTGCTTCTCCCAATTTGACCTGCTTCTTTGATTGTTGTAAGGCCCGGTAAGCCGATTGGATCTGCATTTTGTTTTGTAACGTTTTCTCCTGATACGTCAGCTTAACCTTATGCAATTCAGCCTGTGACTTTTCAACGGCGCCAATATTTTTAAATCCTTTAAACAGATCCCATTTGAGTGATGCTCCAATCATATAATTATTGGCCTGTGTACCGAATAAGGTGTTATCATCCCATTCGTATGTGCCAAAAACATTCAGATTCGGTACGAAATTAAATTTATTGGCATTCAGCATATTACGGGATGATTTCATCTGGAATAGCAAAGCTTTCATATCGGATCGGTTTTCATTAACACTTGCGTAATTAATATCACCAACAGTCACTTTTCTCATCGTCAGCGAATCAACCGGGACCAGCTCCACATCACTATCGATACCCAGTAAAAGCC
This sequence comes from Balneolales bacterium, assembly GCA_035267045.1. Classification (GTDB taxonomy): domain Bacteria; phylum Bacteroidota; class Rhodothermia; order Balneolales; family DATFMH01; genus DATFMH01. Next base: position 4,802 of record DATFMH010000171.1, on the reverse strand, counting down.
TAAGATTGCTATTCGCATCTTCTATCTGATTCCCGGCCTGTTCTTTCTTGCTTTCAAGGTCTAATTCATGAACCTTAGCGGCGAGCAGATCAGCTTTGTTAATCAATCCCTGTTTATAGAAATGCTCCGCCTGTTTTTTACTAACCCGGGCGGCTGAGAGCGATGAATCAATAACAGCAGATTTTGCTTTCGCCAGAACCAGCTGATAATACGCTTCTTTGACTTTAAATTCCATGTAATGACCGGTACGCTTCAATGCCTGTTCCGATGCTTTCACCATATTTTTCATGGCACTACGCTGATAAAAACCATCCATATTTATAAGTGGCTGTTTAACCTCAAGTTTCGTTGTGTAATTATCCGTTCTATCCGGATTATTTAGCAAAACGGGATTAAAATCAGCGGCGGATACTATTTCCTGCTTTAATTTAAAACCAAAGACATTCAGAGGGTCATTTGTTGTGACCGCCATCTCCTGTAAGGATACCTGTGGAAGAAAAACAGCGTTGGTCTGTCGATATTGTGATCTTGTAATAATTACATCTTTTTTAGCTAACCTTATTTTAAAGTTTTGTTTTTTTGCAATTTGCAAAGCCTTCTTAAGACTTATTTCCCGCTGTTTATTTGTTTGTACCGGTGATAGATTCTGGGCATAGCTATTGACAGTAAACACTAATGTCATAGCCAGCACAGCAAATCCCGTTGTTACTTTTAAACAGCGTAACTTGCGTACTCCTATTCTCATACAGTTTTCTTTTGTTTGCGCGATATACCTGTTTGAAATTTATAGTTAGATTAAACCTGTTCATTATTTAACTATATAGTTATGTAATATAAGATTTTTATTAGGTACGAAACAAGTTTTCCGGATAACAATCTTCATGAAGAATATAAATCAACACCATTGTGTATTCGTAAGTGATTGATATACAGTACATAATATCATACCGAAAAAAACATTTTAATTTAAACCCTAATATTTTACACCTTTTATTCTATACACTCTAAAAAAGGCCATACCAACGAATTTTCAGGAATTTAACTTTTTCAAGCTACGATAGATTCCTTAACATGACTGAAATGACAATAGTATCGCTCATTAATTCACAACATTGACTAATTTCACTTGACACATTATTGACCCGTTATTTAATCGAAGCTCCCTACTCTTTACACGATGTCATTTTCCTTCATTTTCTAAGTAATTTAAAAGCATGATCCCAGGTTCCTGTGTGAAAACCATAGGTAACCCATAAAATACATAATGGCTCTAGTAACCGGGCTCCTGTAATATCACCGATATCAATAGTATTCCAGCCAAATGTGGAACATATTTCGGTAACAGTCTGCTTGGCTTTTTCATTATTACCACAAATAAACATATCAGGTGGGCCACCGGGAAAATTCGGATTAATCATTTGAGCATGTCCGACAATATTAAATGCCTTCACAATATATGATTTAGGAAGCCATCTCTGTACCTGTTCTCCACCTGAGTCTGTGTGACCGATTGCCAATTCAGGGGGAGCATCCTGCTTAAAGACAAGTGGGTTTGTCACGTCAATAACAACTTTTCCCGCTAAACTATCCGCTTCGGCAAGGTCTATGGCATTTTTAGTACCGCTCCACAGAGTGGCCAACACGGCTATATTGGCAAATTTTGCTGATTCTTTATATGTACCGGCTGTTGTATGAGAACCTGTTTTTATTACCCATTTTTTTATTTTGTCACTGTCGGGTGTCCGGCTTCCCATTTTTACATCGTGCCCATGATTGGCAAAACCGGCACCAAGAGACTGTCCAACATCACCGGATCCCAAAATTCCTACATTCATTTTGACTCTCCGTTATTCTCTCAGAATCAATAAATAGTTTATTTAATAGATAGGAATTTTAGCTGCGGAATGGTTCAACATTTCGAAAATATAACATACACCAAAGAGGATAATAGTAATTTAACCTTGTGGTTTTCTGAGAATAACAGAAGATCACCGGAAAACCAAAACAAACCCATACCTCCCCTTTTACATCAACAAACTGCTTACCGTTAACTGTTTGTGCCTATGTGCCTATAGAAATCAAAACTTATTACTAAACACTTCACCTTTGGTCCAGATCAGCTTCCCCCTCTTTGGCCTCGATACTATAACGAGTATGAGGTACCGCTTCAAGCCGGTCTTTGGATATGGCCTTTCCGGTCTTCTGACAGATACCATAAGTTTTATTGGCAATCCGTTCCAGGGCTTCGTTTAGTTCAATGACATATTTTCTCGTCCGGTCAATCAACGCATAAGTTGTGTCCAGATCCTCGACGTCGGTACCTACGTCCCCCATATGATGTGAGAATACCGGTTCATCGGTTCCCTTTTCCCTGTGTTCTTCCAGGGAGCTTCGCAAGGTATCCAATTCGTCTTTGGCTTTGTCTCTCTTTTCGATAAGCAAATTCCGGAAGTGCTCTAATTCTTTATCGGTAAAAGGAGTAACCCCTTCTGTTGGATTTTTTACATTCTTTTTTTCGGTTTCCATAATAACTCCCCGTAAAATCAATGATATGTGATCGAATGAAATATTCACTCTCTCACTATACTTTAACTATCAAAGATTTTCTTTCAGATGTTATAAGGGAATTACCGCCTGTATTGTGGGGATATCCCCCCTAAGTCGGTTTCTAATCACGGATTACATCACATCAATCTTTCAACTTTTTTACCAGTAATCGAATACCAAGTAATACACTGCAGATATTTAATATTACAGATACCATCAGGCCAAAATATTCCAGGCGAAAATGACTTTTAAGCATCGTCATTGATATGATATATATAAAACCACCTGCAATAAACAGAGAAAATACGGGAGTATAGCTACTGTCATTAACGATCTTTTTCATTGTCAGGGAACAGATATTAATCTTATAAATGCCTTTAACTATTACTTCATTCTTTGTAATGCTTTAGATACTGCCTCCGTACCAAATGTCACCGCATTGACCGGAATCCGTTCGTTGGCAGCGTGAATAGTACTCAGGAAATCAAAATCTTCTGACAAATTCATTGGTAAAAAACCATACGTTTGGATATCGATAGCTGAGAAAAAACGGGCATCGGTAACAGCAGGTAGCAAAAATGGTATTGGAGTCCCGGAAGGGTCCGCTTCTTTTAATATTCCGGCCAGTGTATCATACCATCCCATATCCGGTTCTCTGGAGCCATCATCATAACGAACAAGGTCGATTTGTATGTCTTCACCTACCAAATCATGCATCTCTTTTATCATATCATCCGGGGTGAATGACGGCAGGATACGGCCATCCATCTCCACTTCTATTCTCGATGGTAACACATTGATCTTACCTCCTCCTTTTATGATAGTAGCATTCGCGGTATTGTGGAGCATAGCATCAAACATTACACCCTGCGGCCCCATTTGATCGAGTATTGCATGCGTCTTTTCCGGATTTGTAAGTTGCAGCATCATCGACTTCATAGGATCGGGAACAGATTCAGCCATAGTATCGAACATTTTTTTTACAACCGGACTTATATGTACCGGCAGCCTGTTCGCGTTCATCTTTAGCAGCATAGTTGCTGTTCTTGCCATAGTGCCATCTTTTGTCGGGAAAGATGCATGTCCTCCTTTTCCCGATATTGTGGCTTTCATCCAGCATATTTTCTTTTCTGCCACTTGAATGGGATAGAATTTTTTTCCGGCGATATACATTGGGAACCCTCCGAATTCACCTATAGCATACCGGATACCATCAAATTCATCCGGATGTTCTTCCGTAAGAAATTTGGCACCATAATCGCCGCCGGCTTCTTCATCGCTAACTATTGCCAGAGTGATATCACCCGCCGGTTTCAGGCCTTCCGCTTTTGCACGAAGAAATGCTGCAAGCATCATGGCTACGCCCCCCTTCATGTCCAGTGCCCCTCTTCCCCAAATATAGTCATTCGTAATAGCAGCCTCGAAAGGTGGCTGTGACCAATCCTGATTTTCAGTCGGAACCACATCCACATGCCCATAGAGTAATATTCCGGGAGCCCCGCCTTCGCCTTTAAGTCGGGCTATTACATTTGGCCTGCTTTCATCCTTAGCCAAAACAGTAGTTTCGTAACCGGCATCTTCCAGTAAAGCTTTAATGTAATAGATACATTCTCTTTCATCTCCCGGCGGATTAGTGGTATTAAAACGGATAAGATTTTGCAGTAGTTCAGCCGGTCGTTTGTATATAGTGTGGGAATGATCAGCCATGGTCAATTTTGTTATATGTTAGAAATAAAATGCAACATCATTAAATAAAAGCTTCACGAATTGCTATACGGTAAACAAATCAATCAGGATAAACAAACACGTTAACGAATGGCAAACTACTTTTAACAATTTATAAAACTTGAAAAATGGAATACGGACAATTCAATAAACACCGGAAATACAACTTATAAATTAATTAAAACAGTAAGTTAATTAAGTTACTAAGTTATTGGGTATTTAGTCGAAACTGTCTTCTGTTACCCGATCTCCATATTTTAAACATATACCATTTTAACCATATACTAACAGACATGGCATATCTATTCTGCTTACTCATATGTTTGGGAGAGTAGAAAAAACTATAATACTAAGTAACATATAACAACTGGTAGGAAACCGGTCTCCCGGTCGATGACAATCGTGATAGCCACAAATGTCGCTGTGAACAATAAGGAAAGTGCGACTACACCGGGGAAAATAAAGCTCAGATATGCTCCACGTCCCAATACTGTAGTGGTACCAATTCCCGATCCAGGGAGGAATAAATA
>DATFMH010000170.1:0-3949 GCA_035267045.1 Balneolales bacterium | reverse complement strand
CTGACTTTTTTTTCACTAACAAAGTAGAATACTAAAAGTATGACTAAAAAAGCAACCCAATAGCCCCTGCTTTGAGTTAAAATTAACCCGGCAAGAAATAGAGCATATATTATAAATAATAACAATTTAACTACTTTTTGGGTGGTATAAGCGGAGCATATAAGTGCTAATATTGCACCAGTTAAAAGAATGATTTCATTGGTAGCTACACGTGCTTTCTGTAATTGCCATTGTACATTAGCGGATATGATGATTTCCCTGTAATTCAAAAAATTCCGAATGAGTACAAAAAAACAAATTAATACTAAGATGGAGAATATAATTTTCTGAAACGTTTCTGATTTGAAATGTTTTTTAAATGGGAAAAATAAAGCAACCCCTATAAAATAGGTCATATCAGAAAAGGTGTGAAAACGGCTTTGACTATAAAACAGGCCGTTGAAAAAACCAAAAATCAGAAATATTACAAAAAGTATATACCACTTATCTATGCTTGTCTCAACAGTGGCTTCTCCGGTTATTATTGTCGGAAGGAGATATAGACCGAAAAAAATAATTGTAAGCGTAAAAAAAAGTATATCTGTGTTTTGCAGGCCCGGATTATTCTCCAGAAAAAGGGCAAAGCTTAAAAAATAGAGATAAATGAAATAAACAGGGTTTCTTATGATAACTGCAATAAATAAAGCTGCAAGGCCAATGGCTGGTATGATGTAGGTTGATAAACCACTAAATTTATAAAGAACCGCGCTTAAGAATAGGAGAAGGGTTAGGGCAAAAGCCCCAATAAGGACATTTTCTCTATGTAATACAACTTTAAGCATTATTCGTTTCTATCAAAAATAAAAGCGAAATACTCTTTATTCTCACTGTAAATCAAATGTGAGATATAAAACAGACTCATTAAGATGATTACGGTGAGAAAGCTTCCGATTGCAATAAGACTCCGATGCGGCCAATCTTTCTTTTTAGCTATAAATGGTGCATCTACAACGGTAACAGCCGGTATAGCCTTGGCTTCTTGCATCTTGGCTTGTTCGTACATCGGTAGCAAGAACTGTTGAATGTTTTCCTGAACTTTAAGGCCGAACTGTATGTAGTAGTATTTTTGACCGATATCTGGTAAACTATTAAGCTTAACAAGAAAACCGTTTTTATCACCTTTGGTTTTTAGATTATCGATTTTTTGATTGATGGCTGTGAGTTGATTTAGTGTTTGTCGATAAGTAGTATTCTTATTATCCATCGACTGATTTAAATAATTGAGTTTTATTTCTGTCTCAAGCTTTTTAGATGTTAAACTCCCAAAAATATTAATATAGGATTGAAGTTGATCCGGTAAATCATAAATGCCGTACTTTTTCTGAAACTGTGTATTCGCCTGCACCAGGCTGTCTAGTTGATTTTTTGCTTTACGATATTGCTCTCCGATATATTCCCGATATTCTTTAGCTTCTTTAACTGAAATTTGGGTATTGAGATTATTCAGGAGTTTGACATAATAATCCGCCATATTCTTGGCTCGTTGGGGATCTTTATCCCATACACTGATGACAAAGTTACCTTGATCCTGCGACTCGAAAGAAGTATTCGATTTAAGCTTTTTTATGGCGTCAGCTAAAGGCGTTTTGGAGCCAGAAGTGTCGTAAACTTTAATGAGATTGAAATGCCGGATAACTTTTTCACTTATTGTATGGCTTTGTAATAGTACATAAAAACGATCTGTTTGAGGTGTTTCCTGTCCGATTAAGGAACCGGCTAACGATTGAAGGCTGTTGCCCCCGCTTCCCAGTAAATTATAGCCAATAGATTCATTTTTAGTTGGCAACAAGTTGGCTGTCGATTTATACTCATTATGAATCAAAAAACTCGCCGCTGTTAGTATAACCGTTAGTGAAAACGTAACGATTACAAGAGGCTTACGCTTTCTAAATAAATGCCGAAAAATAGTCGACAGTGGTAATTTGTTATATTCAGGTGTCATATTTAGGATTTGTATTACAGCCTGTAATTAAATTAAACGATTTGAATGATAGTCATTTACAGCTTAAATTTGACGAAGTTCAAGAGAAGAACAGTAGTCGATATTGCACTTAGTATCAGTGAAATACGGGCATTAGTCACATTCTTCTTTTGTATTTCGTAATTTCGTTTCAGGTTCAGGTCTTCGTAAGGAACACGGTCGACAAAAACAATATCACCCGACTGTATAGTGGTTTGACCAGGTTTATACCACGATTTACTTCCGGCTTTTATTACAAATACGCGTTCCGGGTTAGCCGCTATCGTGAAACCTCCGGCATCCTTAACATAATCACTTGCGTTCAAATCAGATTTATAATCATAGTAGCCCGGATTATCGACCTGTCCCATTACATATACGGTGTGTTCATTTCGGGGTATGAATAATTTATCACCGTCATATATTTTTACCTTTTTTAATTGAGACGGGTCACTTAGATCAACATAAACTTCGTTTTTATCCAGTTTCGTTTCCAGTTGAAGATATTTTAAACCCTGATCGGTCTGATCGGAAGTCCTCTGCAACTCAGCCTTATTAAAACCGGCCGTTGATGGCATATTCCTGATAGAGGGTTTATTTCTTATAAGATAAGCGGCTTTTGGAAGTGCATCATTAGCTAACCCGCCCGCCATTTTTATGAGGTCGTAGGCTGTCGTTTTCCCTTCTATGATAGGGAAATTACCCGGTGCATTGGCCTCACCGTAAACCCATGCAGAGTATGTTGAAGTACGTGTTGAAGAATAGGGTATTACAACCCGGTCATTGGGTTTTAACTCATTATCCGAATAGGAATCGTCGTTTTGTGTAACAATTATTTTTTGAATACTGTCGGGTTGAGGACGATAAATTATGGCACGTGTGGAATCAGCACTGTTCGTAAATCCCCCCGCGATAGCGATCAGCCCGGATATTGTATCACCCTGTTTATATTCCATGTTGATCGGAGCGTTGACGGCACCTGAAATACTTATTTGTGGTGAACTCTCCATTATTTTATTGATTGTGATCACATCGCCATTATGAACAAATGGGTCAGCTTTCAAGTCGCCCGCTTTAAAATAAGCAATAAGATCAGCGTGTTTTTTATTATGGTTATCCGAATCTATCGTGATATTTCGTAATGAAACACGTTCCTTACTTAATGTGTGTGCATTATAGATTCTATTGTCAGGGTTATCGGGGTTATTACTTCCTTTACCATAAAGCGAACTGAAAATGGCCTGATCGACACGTGTTTGTGCCGGTACAATGTATTTGCCAGGATAGGGAACATCACCGGTAACATGAATCGTGATATTTCGGGGTTTATCGAGTGATACTAAGACCTTGGTCTCCTTATAATTCTCTTTAAATACTTTCCTAATCTTTTCCTCAGCTTCTTTTAAAGTCAGGTTTTTCACATTGATCTGTCCGACAGAAGGGAGGATGATATCACCTTCAGGATTTACTACTATGGCGCGCATCGACATCGTGATGGCACCGTGCAGGTCCACTGTTAGCATGTCCTGTGGTCCTAGTTTATAAGTATCCGCATTAATATAACCCTCCTGTGGATACTTATTACGAGCCATTTCAAGACCGATTTGATCCAGGTAATAATAATTGTAGAGATTTGCACCCTCTCCGAAATTCAGATTCATATTATTTTGAGGATTGGTCTGGCTATTCTGATTATTATCATTTTGGGCTTTAACCGTAGATACCCCATTTAAAACAAATACAACAGCAAGTGATAATGATGTCAATCCCTTAAAAAGACTCGTTAATTTTGATTTATTATTCATGTAAGACAACATTCGTATTCCGGAATTCCGTTATTACCCGCGATTTTGTAATGAACTGCAAGATACGGAAATTTATTTTCCAGCAAATAAAATAAATAATGAGAATACATCAAGGTTTAGGGCTTTTTTATATTTAATAGGATCA
>DATFMH010000169.1:0-12987 GCA_035267045.1 Balneolales bacterium | reverse complement strand
AATAAGTTAAATGTGTTAAAAAGTGAGACGAAATCTATAAGACAGTAACAATATATCGCAATAAGCTCTGTAGTTTGATCAGTGTTGGTTTTCTCTTATTCGAGGGATAACTTAGCTTCTTGAAAGAATATAATCAAGATACAACATGCATATTAATAGATTATATTAAAATATCAATAAAATAACGTTCTATTATGGCCTCACATATATTTAACATGAGGTTCGTTTAAGCGTATAATCTATCTACTTAATAAAAGTAGCTGTTACATTAGATTATTCTATGACCCCGACAACAGAGAAATGCTCTGATATTAAGTAACCATTATTTATTCTGAAAAACCGTATAATCAACGTGAGTTCGGTACCGGACTCATGCTTTATGCATCAAAACAACTCTGTGTCGTCGATGGTCAGTCGTCCGTTATCATGATATGTTATATTTTCACAGGTCGTATTCTCAATGTAATTATTACAACGCTTCGATTCTTATCCAAACCTCACGTTAGATAATAATTTAGACCCGGCAAGTAATGCTTACGCGGCCAGTCTGCATCTTAATAAGCTTCATCAACCAGAATGCTATTAACATTTTGAACTTTACTCTCAATAAAAGTAACCTCGTTTCCTTCTTCCGGATCCATCACTGCAAGATAGATCCACTCATTTTTCACCAGTTTGTATAGCGAGTCATCATGTTTTGAAAGAATAAATTCTACTCTTGATTTGGGAGCTTGGATAAGCACAGTCAGACGCAATGGAAGGTGCTGTGCAAGATAATCATCTTCCCGGAGCGATTCGAGCGGCAGGCCGAATCTTAAATCTCCTCCGTTACCCTGAACCACACCATGCTTACCTGTTACATTCAGAGTAACCTTTTTACCACCTCCAAAACGTTCATTATCAACCAATGCAAAATAATAGTGATTATTGATCCATTGTGTGACAACCATCGGGCCCTGTAATATGGCCTCCAGTTTATCACCATCCGGATCTTTCTGCCAGTCATAAGAATGAAGGAAGCTACGTGCCCCGAGATTTAGGCCGGATGTCAGTTCAGGTCTCCCAATAATGAAAGATGCATTTCCCGCTAAACCCCACTCAGGCCTTGTTTCAGCCCAGTCCGAAGCTCTTCTGTGTGCTTCATGAATAGTCTTTTTAATATTTTTCTGGCTATAATTGAACTGTTCCTCATTTGCCAGATGTTGTGCCGATTTCAAATTATATTTCAGCTTTTTGATTTTTTGCCGGTATTCATCTGGCACATTTTTATCATAGAGATGGATATGGTTCGTAGTTGTATTATGTTCCGCAGCCAAAAAGAAGGTGTCACCGGGAATATTAATACCGAACTTATCAGCTAATAGCTTACTGACATCCGGTTCATTACAAATATCCGCAAGTAGCCGGGCATTATGTCCGCCTTTATTACCGGAACAAGCGCCACAATCAAGACTTGACTCGAATGGATTATTTGAAGTTTGACTACCGTGTCCGGAGAATACAACCAGCGGTGCAAAATGGTTCCATCCCAATAATTCAAATGCTGTTTTGGCAATTTCTGCCTTTTCATTAGTGGAAATATTGCGAATACCGGACTCTTCTTCCTCTGTTTTATGATGTAATGTTATCCTGCTGAACCAATCAGGGTGTCCCACATACTTGGTAAAACGCTCCGTAAAACGGTATACGAAAGTTGGGGTTAAAGTCTTTACAAGAAGGCCTACGCCATAGAAAAAACCTGTTGATTCAACATAAGCAAAAGAGGCGGGAACACTATTCTTTAGTGTAAAGATAAATTCACCAAGCGCATTGTGCAGGTTATTAAAGAAGTTAAATTTTTTTGCTTCCGATGTTCTGCCCGGCTTAATTTCTTCAGTTGCCTCAAAGACCGTCTCTAAAATGGGCGGATAGGATTTATGGCTTATATTTTTTTCCGGATGTTTATATTCCATGGCTATTCCGAAAAAACCGGCATAGCCGTGGGTTTCATAATTACCAGCTTTTTCAACAGCCCGCCGGATACGCTCCGAACGCGTGTCAATACAAAATACAAATTGTGCATCCGACCTATTATTATTGCCGGTTTGTATATTATCTGCATGCGATTTAACCTGTTTTATCAACCCGGACTGGTAACTTAATTCAAGGGCTTTTAACCAAGCCGATTTGATCCTGTCCTCTTCCCCCATCACTTGTTCTTCAGGGAAATTATCCGGCATTATAGGAATATTAAATTGTTTGCAGAGTGTCAAACGAACCGCAAGGTAATCAACCAATGTGACCGGATATGTCTTTTGCCAATCATTTGCATTGTCCATGAGATATTTGATGTATCCCGTCCAGCCCGGCAGTGACAGGAAGTGGTACTTGAACATTGTATTTAAATCATCCTGTTTATAATTACTCAACAGATGTTCAAGCGTTCCATAAGGATCTTCCGGAAGATTACTAATCATATCCCTGTTGGGAAGATTGCTGTCAAAACGGGCCATCATACGCCAGGCGCGGTAAAATCCTTTATCCCGGTTAGGCATGTTCCACTCGGCTATACCCTGATCCAGGAAAACAGAAAGCCATTTAATTAAAAGGCGATCTACCTGACTAAGGGCCCTCTTTGATGGTCTGCGTTTTTCCAATACAAACATTTGAGCTAACGAATCATCAACCGAGACACTGACCCCGTTATCAAGCAACTGTTTTTCAATTATAGTCTTGTCAATTTGATTCTCTTTTAAAGCCTGATTGAACAGTTCGGCAGAAGGATAACCATTGATTCTTATGTATTTTCGTATCTCCCGGATAGCATCATCAAAATGGAGGTGCTCAAGACCGGCAAGTGGATTTGAAGTTACAAAAGAATAGAGAGGCCAGTTCCTGATTAATTGATTTGAAATTTCTTTTATTGTTGAAGCTATGAACTCTTTTTTCATATGAATGAAACTAATGAAGTATCGTATTGGATTTTGGTTGTGAGATGTTTAACACAAATACATACAAGCGTTCAAATTTGTGGTGTAATTTCAGCTCGATAATCAGGAAAGATACCAGATATAAGATCCCGATTATGATCTGATCCCATGTAACAGACCTGGCCATTTCAACCATGGGTATGGTTCCCAACAACCGGGTAATTCCGTTATAAAATAAAGCATACACCAATATTGCTGGTATTATGAAAAAGGGTATTGCTATAATCCTGGTTATTGCAGATAGGGCCGTATGTTTGAGTAAATCCCGGGATCCGTGAACAACAGATACTACAACAACCAGAGTTAGAAACAGACTGCTATCCCACCTTATTCCCTTGCCTGTTGTATAAGCAAAGACCAACCCGCCGACAATACCGCTAATTAAAAGCATCGGCAGATACAAAAATCTCAATCTCTGTTTTTCTTCTTTATACACAGGCTTATGTTCAATTGAATCACCTGAAGAAAGGAATAGATAAGCTTTGTAAAATCCATGCAGTATGAGATGGGTAATAGCAGCTGCAAAGAAACCGAGTCCACATTCAACAAGCATAAATCCCATCTGGGCAGCGGTCGAACAAGCGAGTTTTTGTTTAATATTAGCCTGTACAAACTTGGTAAATTTTCCTATTAAGGAACCCAAACCGCCAACCAGAACCAGTATCCAAAGAAAATGACTTACATAAATTGCGGGCGCTAATCGTGTTAATAAAATAGCCCCCGCATTAACAAAGCCGGCATGCATAAGAGCGGATGAAGGGGTTGGTGCCGTCATCGAAGACATAAGCCAGCTTTGAAAAGGAAATAACGCCGATTGAATAACAGCCGCTCCAATCACTAAAACGATAGCAAACTGAACATTCGGTGTATTAATCAAATCGCTGGAATGAATTATTTTTGTAATACTCCATGAACCGGTCTGAAGTGCCAGTAAAATTAATCCTGCTGTTAAAAGCGAGGTACTCAGCATGAAATAATTCCTGGCGTTATTCCTGGAAACAAGGCCTTCTTCATAATGAGTATACCCCCCGATTAGTTCTGACATTAATAGCCCCATGGATAACCAGGCAAATGCAAATAATACGATATTATTGGCAATCACCATGAGTATTACCGAGAACGTAAATATCATGCAATTGATAAGGAACCCGGGTAGTTTCCTGGAACCGGCGAGATATCGGCTCGAATAACTGAGGACCAAACTGCTAAATAATGTTACTGCCGTTCCAATTACCAGACTGAGCTGATCGACAATGATCATATCACCCGGTTTCCATGTGACAGGATGATTAAACGAAATGATTAATGAGACCGTAAAGAATATAAAAATAGCCCACATAACGCGGACTATCATTTTCGAAAATAACCTGTTTTTTTCTCTAAGACTCTTAGATGATAATTTGTCCAAATTATTAATATGATAAGTGTTGTTTGAAATTATAATAAATATTAAATGACCTATCTCTTTCTCTTTAATTCGGGATTAATTTAGACAACACAAATAATAAATAATAATTAAAATATAATATCTTTATCATAAACTATTGTTTATGTATCGTTTTTCTTTTCAATAATAAAATAGTCTATATTAAGTGGAATCAGATCCTTATCCCGTACTTTTCGCTAGAAATCTGTGGGATCGTCATAAGACTATCGGAATAAACTTTGAATACCGTACTTAGAGAGGACAGGTAACTGGCGCTACCCATATCATTTTTTAAAAATCTCCTGTGTATAAGGTAAAAACGGGTATAGATCTTCATTCTGCAGAAACAAAATAAAATTCTGAGTCACCGGGGTTAATTTCTTATCCTTCCGGTACAGTACATGCCAATGTGTTTGTATCGGTAAATCATTAACATCCAACACCTTAATTCTGTTAAGAACACTCTCGCTATGGAAACTCAATTTAGATATCAGGGATATACCTATTCCAGCCATGATAGCATGTTTGATGGCTTCATTGGTTCCCAGCTCCATGATTGGTTTTACATCAATGTTGTGTTTTTTCAAATAATCTTCCATAACCATGCGGGTTCCCGATCCGAACTCCCGGTAAATAAACGGTTCATCTCTTAAAACTTCTATATTCAGATTTTTCTTATTCGCTAAAGGATGATCGTAAGGGGCACACATAAAAAGTGGATTTTCCATAAAAGGTATGGCCTCAAGAGTATCATCATCAGGAATCTGAGTTAAAATTGCCAGGTTATACTCATTATTTTCGAGATGGTTCAATACCTCAAAATGATTCGTCACTTTTAGAAATATTTCAATTTGAGGATACCTTTTCTGAAACTCACCAAGTAAATACGGCAAGAAATATTTAGCTGTGGATGCTGCACTTATAGTCAGAGAACCTTTTAAACCACCTTTCAATTGTGATATTTGAGCATCAAACGTTTCAAGCTCATTGTATACCGTTTTATATAGTTCGTTTAAATATTCTCCCGCTTCTGTCAGGTATAGCTTACGTCCAATAATTTCAATCAAAGGTATATCAAGTGTATCCTGAAGCTTTTTTATCTGTATAGAAACAGCCGGCTGAGTCATGTGAAGTTCGTTGGAAGCACGAGTCATACTTTTATAGCGTGCAACCATCCCGAAAACATAAAGCTGGTGAAGTGTAAAGTTCATAATATTAATATTTGAAGGCTTTGCAAAACCAGGATTTTTGATCAAGATCAAGGCCAGATAATGGCCAGAAAGACAGTTTTGCAAAGTCTTCTATTTATTTATGTTGATGACATAATACATTAATTACATTTATCAAATAAACAAAATGGCGTATCCCCGGATTAAATATTTATAGAACGATTATAGCGTTGGTTCTTCTATTTCAGATACTTTACAAGAAACAAACATTCATTCATAACCCGATTAATAAACATCCTGCTTCAATATGAAATCTTTTTTCTTTCATAAGATCGTTTTTAGTAAATTTTATTATATAACCAATAATTCATATCGACTAATGATTGAATAATGTCTGATCCGTCAATTCTTTTTGATGCTGTAATGGATGGGAATTTAAGCGAAGTCCGGGTATTATTGGATAATAATCCGGATCTTGTTAATGTTCGCAATGCTTCTGATATCTCATTGCTGATGTGGGCTGCATATAATAAGCAAACAGATATATTGCAGTATCTCCGTGAGAAGAAATCGTCACTCGATATATATGAAGCTACAGCTCTCGGAGAGATTCAAGTAGTTGAAAACCTGCTTCATAAGGATAAAGATTTGGTGAATGACTACTCACCGGATGGATTTACACCATTGGGTTACGCCGCTTTTTTTGGTTATCCTGAACTGGCATCCACTTTGCTTTCTTACGGAGCCAGGGTAAATGTCTTTTCGAAAAATATTATGCAGGTCTATCCGATTCATAGTGCTGTTGCAAACAGAAACCATGATATTGCTTATAAAATAACCCGGTTGTTATTATCACATAAAGCCAATGTGAATGTTAAACAACGTGGCGGATGGACCCCGCTTCATCAGGCTGCCGCACATGGTAATCAGAAACTCGTGAAATTATTATTAGAACACGGAGCTGATAGAAACGCTAAAAGTGATGATGGTCAATCACCATTTGATTTAGCTGAAGAAAATGGGCATGAAGAAATATTACAGATCCTGAAATCGCATAAATAACTGGCAGTGAATTTTTAAAACTTGTACAAAAGCATTTTGTGTATTATATACTGATATGAAGAAACATAAGAGGTTATAGTATGTTTAAACCTGGTCTTAGGATAATCTTCATGGCGCTTAACAACTTAGCTTAAGATATTATAATTATATATTATCCAATATCCTCTTACTTTTAATAATATAAACCCTGGCCTAAAACCTTTTCCAAATTACTATTCACCTTTATATTAGAGATAGGACCCATGACGTTCAATAAACTTACACCCAAAGTTATGGTTGATGATATTAATAAAACCATTACATTTTACAGAAATGTATTAGGTTTTGAATTAGTCAATGCCGAACCGGATAATGGTGATATCCATTGGGCCTTAATGAGAGGGGATGGTATAGAATTAATGTTTCAAACCAGGGATAGCATCTCAAAGGAACATTCCGAATTTCAAAAGATGGACACAAATGCTCCTATGTGTTTTTACATTAATATGGATAATGTGAATAAGCTTTACACTCAGTTAAAAGATAAAATTCAGATCCTTACAGATCTCCATATTACCAATTATGGTGCTGTCGAATTTTCAATAAGCGACTGTAATGGATACGTTCTTACCTTTGCACAAAGCAGTAAGGAGAATGATTGAAACCGATCATCAAATAGTGATACGTGATTTACAAATTATCCCGGGTGTAGGTAAAGCAATTGCAGAAGATCTATATCAACTTGGAATACATCATGTAAATCAATTAGCGGATCGTGATCCGGAGGAATTGTACCATCATTTATGTCAACAAACAGGTTCGAATATTGATCGCTGTATGTTGTATGTTTTTCGATGTGCCGTCTATTTCGCCTCCACCCCTGATCCCGATCCCGAATTATTAAAATGGTGGAATTGGAAAGACAAGAAAAGTTATCCTTGAATCCATATTGTATTGAAAATACACTTTCGTTCATTTCTTCTTCGGGGAGCCGATGACTAACAGCTAATACTATTCATTAAACTCAATGCTTTAAAACACTATCCCTCGCAAACTTAATAACTAAAACGCTCTAACAATCCCAATTGTTTACCGAAAGTTTGTCATATTATAAGTAGTGTTAACGCAAAACTATCAGCAGAGAGATTAACGTAGATTTATCCGCTTATGAATAGGGCTTGGATAAAAAAATATGGCCTCATTTTCTTGATGATATTTATCTCTGCGGGAGTAAAGGCTCAGGATTTTCAGCCTTTCCTTTTTGAATTCATACCTGCCTCAGATATCGTCCAAACAAATAATACATCACCGAATAATCTGAATATTGAAGTGACACGCCTGAGCATCGGTGAGGTTATACCAACGATATATTGTAGAAAAAATTCGAGAATTTTATATGGTATTCGATATGATTTGCTATATCTCAACTACGACAACTGGAATTTTCCGTCGAATGAACCCGAATACCTGCATTTCATACGAAATGAATTTACATTGATTCAGAATATTTCAGAGAACTGGCAAATAACCGGTTTAGTGAATGTTGGTTTAGCTACCGATTTAAAGGAAAAGATCTCATGGGATGATGTCCACATTCATGCTTATACTTACCTTTCTAATGTTACTTTTCCTGAGGTGGGTTATGGCTTTGGAATTATCTATACATCTGATTTTGGCTCCCCGTTATTTTTACCCTTAATCCGGGGTTACTGGAAACCATCTGAACAATTCCGGTTCGATTTGTTCATCCCTAAAAATGTATCTTTTCGGTATATACCTAATAAAAGCAGTGAAATTGGTATCAAGTCCATGGTTTATGGCAACCGATATCATCTTGGCAAATATACACCGAATGGAAACAATGCGAACTTGAATTATTCTGTTATTACACTGGGGCCCGTCTTTAAACACCGGCTTTTCAGTTGCTTCTTCCTGGTTGCTGAAGCCGGATATACACTGCACCGGAGATTCGAAATACAAGACAGTGATTTTTCAGAAAAATTGAATCCCGATAACAATTACTACTTCCGGGCAGGATTGATATTCCGGCCACGAAAGTGAACTAACATGTCTGGTTTACCAACAATACCTGATGTATAGTCGAAACCTAATAACAACATTAATTCCATTATAATAAAATACCCGAATCTTCATTATAATAGGTATTAATTCACTGCCAATTATCTAATTTTTAAAAATTAATTGAAATGACTTCCCGTATTTTAAAAAAATTATTGATAACCAATTTTTTATTGCTTACCGGTATTTTTACAGCTTGTTATGGTCAACAAGCCAAGAATTCAAATACCCGGATTAAAGGGATGATGAGTATGCATTCTAAAGACAAAATGCCTCTTGTATCTCCCGGTAATGAGGTTTTTGGTGCCATACAGGAGGCCATCGATAGTTTAAATGCTGATCCCAATACAGATTGGTCGAAGGTGAACATTGAAGCGTTGCGACAGCATCTGATTGATATGTATGAATTCACCATGAACGTGAATGTATTGAATCAAAAGCCACTGTCAAATGGTAATCAAATGACGGTACAACCGGATAATCCGAGAGCCAAAATTGCATTGGATCATGTATTAGCCATGCATCCACGCATGTTAAAAAAAGAAGCGGGCTGGGATATGACCTATCACAAAAACGGAGATCATTATGTGATCAAAGTCACATCCCAAAATCCCAAAGAAGTAAAAAAAATACAGGCGTTGGGATATATCGGTATTCTGGCTTATGGTACCCATCATCAGCGGCATCACTGGATGATAGTTCGTGGGATTAATCCGATGGATCATAAATAAACAAAAAGGCAACCCGGTTCCCCTCAAAAACCGAATCACCTTTTTCATTAGTACCTGAGGCAACAAAAATTGATGTTATTGAGCCGTGTAACCACCATCAACAGGTAACACGGCTCCTGTTATAAATGATGCCTTATCAGAACACAGGTATATAATGGCATCGGCAACTTCTTCAGGCCTGCCAAAACGTCCCAACGGATGTTTGGCTTTCATCTGCTTAACATTTTCCGGATCCTCATTTAAAAACCGGTCGATCATGGGCGTTTGAATAGCACCCGGACAAACGGCATTAACCCTGATCCCATTAGCGGCATATTCTAAAGCGGCTGCTTTTGTAATGCCGTTTATGCCATGCTTACTGGCTACATATGGCGAAATACCGGCAAAACCTATAAGGCCTGCTATGGATGCGACATTTACGATGACTCCGCCATATTTTTTCATAACCGGGATCTCGTGTCTCATGCATGTCCAAACCCCTTTCAAATTGACGGATATCACATTATCCCAGTTAGATTCCGCCATTTCATCTATAAAAGCCTGATCCCCCTCTATACCGGCATTATTGCAAGCATAGTCCAGTCTTCCAAATTCCTTCACTGTTTTTTGTATCATCTCCTTAATTTGTTCGGATGAGGATACATCAACTTTAAGGGAACACACCTTGCCATTTTCTTTTTCTATTAAATGAGCCGTCTCTTCACACCCTTTAATGTCCATATCTGCAATAACAACACTTGCGCCTTCTTTGGAGAATTCCAACGCTGTTGCCCTGCCAATTCCTGAAGCAGCGCCTGTTATTAATGCAACTTTACTTTTCATTTATCATCCCCTGAATAAGTGTTTGATAAGAATCAAACCAAAATATTTTCTATCTAAACCTACGTTTATTCTTATGAATAATTTGACAGTATTCATATGCAACATTAGTAGTGTAAATCCTTACATTGCAACCAATAATATAGAATAGGGATTAGATCCACGGTTAACTAATTTGGGGAGAATTATTATTGAAAGATCAGGCGTATATTACCCGTTAGTTGTTTGTTTATTCATCTGCCACTGTTTTTATATTATTCTCATATTCTTTTTGAATCCTTCATATACCTGATCTCTACTATCATTCAAGAACCGGTATATCCAAATTCTGCACTTCCGGATTATAAAATCTTATTCCCGGTGACCCTAAAAGTGATAGGGTATCTGATTAATTTACTTGTATACCAATATCTGATGAGAGATACATACAACTATGATTTCCGAACAAAAGAAGGTAATAGGAACTTCCATCTACAATAACTACCATGAGGTATTGATCCCTTCCGGAAAAACAAAGATTGTCTTATCGATTTATGAAACGAATAGAGATTCCCCTTGTATTATCTTTTTACCCGGAACAATGACTCACCCGTTATTTTATGATGAATTTCTTAGTCTGTTATCTACAAACGGTTTCAATGTTATCGGTATTCATTTTATATCTCATGGCAAAAGCCCCAGGGAGATACGTGATTTTGCCATTCATGATATGATTCAGAATGTAGAAGATACGATAACATTCACCCTCAATAATTTTCATCAGAAACCGGTTATTATGGGCTCATCACAAGGTGGAATACTCAGTTTATTGGTTGCCGGAATCGATCACCGGATTCATTCTGTTTTTGCCCACAATGTTTTGCTAACATCTATTAAAGATTCCATTCGTATCACCCGTTTCCCCGCCTGGTTTCAAAAAGCCGACAATTTTTTCAGGTTATTATTAAAAGGTGGCAGCAGATTAATGCCGGCTCTCCCGGTACCGGGTAACTTTTATCTGGATTTAAACAGGGTTTTCTGCGATGAAAAGCTTAAAAAACAATTTCTTTCCGATCCTTTGGGCCGCATAAGCTATCCGTTGCGGTTTATTACTTCACTGATTACAGTTGATACATCGTGTATTACGGATGGGAGCATTCGATGTCCGGTTATTGTCATAGCTTCAAAACGAGATCCCCTCTTCCCATTCGATTACTGTTTGAAAGTTTATAACCGGATAACCGCTCCCCATAAAGAAATGCTCTTGTTTGACGAACCCAACCATTTGTTATTTAATGAATGCATCGGGAAAGTGAGTCTGCCGATTATTGAGAAATTAAAAGAGTTTACGGAATGAAATAGCTTAAGGCATTCAGCAATGAGCAGTCGGTGGTCAGCATTCAGCAATGATCTATTACCAATTGAATTATTTAAGTGACCTCTGCACAAAAAGGAAAGCGCGGGGCGCAAAGTGTTTCGCTTTCTTAATGTATTTTTGTTTAAGGTTGATCGCCAACCGCTGACAGCCAATATTTCATTCCAGATAGATCATCTTTTTCGTCATGCCACCATCAGCTATAAAATTAACTCCTGTTATAAAACCGGCTTCTTTGGAACATAGAAACCATGCCAGGGCTGCAATATCCTCCGGTTTCCCGACTCTGCCGGCCGGGTGTTGTTTGTGATCCTCCGGACGCAATTTGGGTACTTTAGCTTTCGATTCTTTCTGCCAGTCACGTACTTCAATCCAACCCGGACTAATACAATTCACGCGAATATCAGGTCCCAGGCTGTTAGCAAGGGCATGCGTTAATGCATAAATGCCCCCTTTGGTGGCCGAATAACCTTCCGTATGGGGTTCCGACATGAATGCCCGGGTAGAACATAAATTTACAATTGCGCCATCGGTAAGCCTCAATTGTGGCACAGTATGTTTCGTACATAAGAACGTACCGGTCAGGTTCACAGAAACGATCTTTTCCCAATCATGCAGGCTCATCTCATCAATGGGATCATTAACCGGGTTTGCCATAGCTGCATTATTAATGAGGTAATCGATACGCCCAAACCAATCAACCGTCTCCATTACCATATTGGCCACAGAACTCTCGTTGGCGACATTTGTTGGAACAAAATGTACCTGTTCTTTTTGTTTATCTTTAGCTTTTTCCAGGAATTCTTCCCCGGCTTCCTCATCAATATCTGCAATGATGACATTCACACCCTCTTTTAAAAAACGCTGAGAGATGGCTTTTCCGATGCCTTGTGCACCTCCCGTTACAATAGCAGTTTTCTTTTGCCGCGGCATGATAACCTCCTGATGAAGTTTGTTAATAGATACTTAAAATTATCCACCAGAATCGATTAAGCAAAATTAAATTAACCACAGCAGGTACAGAGAAAATTAATTTTTAATCTATATAGCCACCGTGATTAGTCTATCATTTCACAGTGAAAGTCTTATTATTCAAACCAACACCGGTGATTGTGAGCGATTTCCATTCTTTTGGCAGAATACCATTTTTCTGAATTATTCCCTGTTCAGTTATATGTAAACCACCAAAACCAGCTAATACAGCCTGTAACATTCCTCCTGCTCCGGTTGCGAAGTAGGGATTAGTGCCGCCTGCACTTTCAGCCAACACTCCAAAAGGTGGCTTCTTATTGGGTACAAACCCTTTTTCAAAGAGTTGATACGATTTATTGTTATTTCCCAGGCGTGAATATAATGTAGATAAAACAGAATAACTCATGGCTGGTCCATTACCTATTTT
>DATFMH010000168.1:0-36973 GCA_035267045.1 Balneolales bacterium | reverse complement strand
AAGTTTCTTTATAGCTATAATTGGTATGGATATGAGTTGATCATTTTAATATACGTCAATCCCTTATTCCTTCCATTTACTTAAAAACACCGACAAAATTTTTATCATATTTTGATAACACCCAAATTATGATCCTTTTTTTCACCGTTTACCCTCCCTGTAATTAATCTCTTGAACCAAAAGTATAGGCATTGGTCATCTGTTTGATTTATGAATATTACTTAGAACGATACTTTTTATCTTAATGATTTTGTGGGATAACTATATAATGTAAAGTAGCCCATATAGTTAGGTAAATGTCTTACAGCGATTATCTAACTATAAATTCAAATCGGCGTAAACCCTTAATAATTCGGTATTCATTACCTATTAACCACCCATTTTTTAGTTTTATCAATCTTTAGGCACGGAAAATGTTCAATTCATAAGTGGATTGATAGTCAGACTTATAATATTTTTTAATATAACCGGGCAATATAGGATAGATAGGTCTTTGACTATTAATTAAACTCACGAAATTATATTACAATTTTTAAAATCATATAATAGTTATTACCATTGTACCTCTTAATAAATTTATCAAAAAGGTTAAATCATGATTTCTTCTTATGATCCATTAAAAGCACCTGATCCGGATAACTGGTTAGCTTTGGACGAATCACAACGTAATCAACTTGTATTACAATACCACCGTCAGGCCGGTATTGAAGTAGCTAATGAGAAAATTCACGCTGTTATACATGTCATCGTTGAAAATCAGGCTGCCCAGGAAGATCTTACACCGGTTAATGATGCACTTCAACGTCTAATGGACGAGGGACTTGACCGACATGGTGCTATTCATGCTATTGGTAGTGTATTAATTAAACATATGACGCAAGCTGCTAATTCTGATGATCAAAAGGGTGGGGTTTCAAGCGCCTATTATGATGAAGTTAAAAATATCACCCTTGAAAAATGGAGAGAACAATATACCTGATTTATCAATCCACTTTTCCTCAATTAGCAGGTAATTAACAAAGACCTATTTGTTATTTGGTGATTAGTTGTTTCGAGAGCTTTTATTAACTCATTCATAGCGGAAATCCAGTCAATGATAACGATTATATACCGTTTATTTTTAGCCTAATATAAAAGGTGATAGAAGACTTCCGGATATTAACCGATAGTCCCTGTACTAACGATATTATCTGGTATATATCATTTCTTTTGCACTTTGATAATTTAGCTTACCTGTCATAGCAACAGACAAGCTAATTATTCATTTTTACACATTTTCTTTATATTTGTAGGTTGACTGGTGATCTGACAACCCTGATCAGTATAACACACCGTAAAATAAATACCATAAGTTAAATAAAAACAATAACATAATATAATGAATACACTATATCCCAAATACGATGTTATAGTTGTCGGTGGTGGACATGCCGGAAGTGAAGCCGCCGCTGCCGCTGCACGTATGGGTAGTAAAACCATATTGATAACTATGAATCTCAATACTATTGGACAAATGTCCTGCAACCCGGCTATGGGTGGTGTTGCCAAAGGACAAATTGTTCGTGAGATTGATGCGTTAGGCGGGGTATCCGGTGTGGTAAGTGATCAAGCCAGTGTACAATTCAGAATGCTGAATCTCAGTAAAGGTCCGGCCATGTGGAGTCCACGGGCTCAATGCGATCGAAGACTATATGCTATAAAGATGAGAGAACAGTTAGAATCCATCGATAATCTTGAATTCAGACAGGATAATGTTGTAAGTATTTTAGTGGATGAAAATAAGAAGGTCTATGGTGTTACCACACAAACCGGACAAAGTATCTTATCTGAAACGGTTATTCTTACTTCCGGTACATTTTTGAATGGAACTATTCATATTGGGGAATCGCAGTATGGTGGTGGACGATCTGGTGAAAGAGCATCTACCGGTATTACTGCTTGCCTTGAGAATATCGGGTTTACCTCCGGACGATTAAAAACCGGTACGCCTCCCAGGGTTGATGGACGAAGTATAAATTACGATAAGCTTGATATCCAGTACGGAGATGATAACCCGCAGGCTTTTTCATTCATGACTCAACATCTTCCGACAAATGATAATCAACTTACCTGTTGGATTGGCTTTACGGATCAGAACGTACATGATATACTTCGCACTGGTTTCGACCGCAGCCCTATGTTCAATGGACGGATAAAATCAATAGGTCCCCGTTATTGTCCAAGTATTGAAGATAAAATCAATCGTTTTTCCGATAAACCCAGGCATCAGTTATTTCTTGAACCCGAAGGTTGGAATACCTATGAGATGTATTTGAATGGCTTCTCAACCAGTCTACCCGAGGATGTGCAATATAAATCAATGCGTGCTATACCTGGATTTGAAAATGTTGTAATGATTCGACCGGGCTATGCCATTGAATATGATTTCTTTCCACCACACCAAATACGTCGTAGCCTGGAAACCAAAATAGTTGACGGACTTTTCTTTGCGGGACAAATTAACGGTACTACCGGTTATGAAGAAGCGGCATGCCAGGGATTAATGGCCGGAATTAACGCTTCTCTAAAACTTCAAGGGAAAGAACCTTTGGTGTTAAAACGTTCAGAAGCCTATATCGGTGTACTTATTGACGATCTAGTCAGCAAAGGCACAAAAGAACCCTACCGAATGTTCACTTCACGTGCAGAACATCGCATTCTTTTACGGCAAGATAATGCAGATATGAGACTAACCGAGATCGGTTACAATATTGGTTTAGGTAGCAAACAAAGATATGATCATTACCTTGACAAAAAAGAAAAGCTGGATAAACTACATACTCTTATCTCAAATTACAGCGCTCAACCCGAAATTTACGATTCTATCCTTAAAGAACAGGGAACAACGCCTCTTAAACAGACCATAAAAGCACCTAAAATCATAACCAGGCCACAAATTTCATTAAAAAATCTTATTGATGGAGATTCTAATCTGAAAGAACAGATATTTCAAATAACGGACGACCCCATCATTATTGAAGAGATTGAAATACAAATTAAATACGCCGGTTATATTGAAAAAGAATTTAAATTGGCCGAGGAAATGAATAAGCAGGAAAGCCTTATTATTCCCCGAAAGATAAACTACGATCGGATTAAAAGCTTATCTTCTGAGGGGAAACAGAAGTTATCACTTGTACAACCCGAAACAATCGGACAAGCATCAAGAATTAGCGGTGTGAGTCCCAGTGATATTGCGGTCCTTATGGTCTATCTTAAAAATTAATGTTTCACGTGAAACATCTATGAATCATGAAATCAAAAATTATAATGTTTCACGTGAAACATTTGAGAATGTTAACAGGATTATACAACGAAATAAGGGTAAATTAGAAGAATATGTAGATTTACTTATTTGGTGGAACAAGCGTATAAATCTTATTAGCAGGACCATTTCTGTTGGAGATATACATAAACACGTATTTCATTCCCTCCTTTTATCGTCATTACCATTTTTTGATGAATATAATATTTTTATAGATGCCGGAACCGGTGGAGGTCTGCCGGGAATATCATTAGCAATTTGTTTTCCGGGGAAACATTTTATCCTAAATGATATTGTATCCAAAAAGATGGTAGCTGTTAAACAAATGATCCATGATTTAAATATAAAAAATACGGAATGCCATACCGGTTCTATAGATGAATTGTTAATCACTACAAAGGGGGATTATTGTATTATTTCAAAACATGCATTCAAAATAAATGAGCTCTATAAATTGCTCATACGATCTGATTGGAGAGAACTTGTTATGTTAAAGGGTTGTAGTTTCGATACAGAATTAGCCGGCATCGATGATTCTTTATATATTGATGTCTATCATTTAGATGCAGATTCATACGATTCCTTCTACAGAGATAAATGCATCCTGCATATTAAGCGCCGATAATTATCCAACACTATGAATAGCTCAGAAAGAAGAATGAAGCTGATACTGCTTCTTCAATCAAAGAAAAACTTTAAAGTAAACGATATAGCAGAATATTTTGATGTTAGTCGCCGTACGGTATTCCGGGATTTACGAACTCTTGATGAACTTAATGTTCCTGTTACATGGGATAAATATCATGGCTATGGTATTATGAGAGGCTATACCATCCCTCCTATGATGTTTACATCCAAACAACTTGCTACAATTATGATGGGTTTATCATTTGTGAAATCTCAAATAGATGAAACCCTCGTAGATGATGCCCAAAATGTTGAGTTAAAAATTAATTCTGTTCTTCCCGGCGAACTCAAGGATTTTATGAGTAATTTGGACGATAAAACCATAACGGATCCTTATTACATAAATAAATCATCAAAGAAACGAGGGGGTGATTGGTTTACTATTTATAGTGCCATTGCCCAAAAAAAAAGCATTCAATTTAACTATCGGGATAAAATAAAGGATAAGAAAACAAGCAGAACAATAGATCCCCTGTTGATGGTATATTACACAGATCATTGGAATGTAGTTGGCTATTGTCATCTTCGTAAGGCCCCTCGTAATTTTGTTTTAAACAGAATGAATGAAATCACCATCTCAGACGAACCCTTACTAACGAATGACAATTATAGTACTGAAGATCTTTTATTCCATTCCAGTGAAAAGGATTATAATATCAATATCCTTATACATAAAAGTATCAAAGAATCTTTTCTTGGATCATTGCCAGCTAAAATTATCAAAATGGAAGATGCCGATAAAGATCATTTACGCATAAGTTTTCATTTTGATAATCTTGATTATCTAAATGAATGGTTATTACGCTTTACAACTAATGCATCAATCCTGTCTCCGGAAGAATTGAGTCATAAAAGAGTAGTTTTACTAAATAATATGCTTAATAACTAGCACATATTTCTGTTATCTATTTGTTTTTTATTTGTTTATGATTATTATTTTTTGATATATCAGTTTAATATCCATACATTTTTTTTAAATGACAAAAAAAAAGCCCGTTCTCACCAGAACGGGCTTTTCTAAAACTATTTTTATTTATTCATCGAATGGCAATTGACCTTCGTTGCTGTCATTCTCATTCTGATCATTGTTATCATCAGATTTTGTACTTGGGTCTTCACCATTTTCACCGGTCTTACCGGTCTTATTAATATCCGGCGCTTTATCTATTTCATCCTCATCCTCATCATCTCTGACAACACGTGTTACACCGGTTATTCTATCTCCGGCATTCAGCCGCATGATTCTTACGCCCTGGGTATTTCTTCCCATAGACCGGATATCTTCACAGTGCATTCTGATGATTTTCCCATGTTCTGTTATAACCATCATGTCATCTTTATCAAAAACCTCTTTTAAAGCTACGAGTGTACCGGTTTTTGGAGTGACCTTAAGAGTTATAACCCCTTTACCACCCCTGCTTTGTTCACGATAATCTTCGACGAGACTTCTTTTACCGTATCCGTTCTCTGAAATGGCCATAACAGTGGATTCATGTGTATTACGAACTACCACCATATCTACCACCTCGTTTTTCTTCGGATTGATATTGATGCCCTTAACACCCGTAGTGTTACGACCCATATTGCGAACATCCGATTCATTAAAACGAATAGCACGGCCTGATTTGACAGCAAGTAATACGGTACTACTACCATCCGTCAGGCTTGCACCAAGTAATTCATCATCTTTATTAATATTTATGGCTATAATACCATCTCTTCTTGGCCGGCTGTAAGCTTCGAGTACCGTCTTTTTAACAATACCTTTCTTAGTGGCCATCATGATGTAATGACTCTTAATATATTCCTCGTCTTCCAGGTTCTTAACCGGAACAAATGTTTTTATAGAGTCATCTCTGTCAATCTGAATAAGATTTACAATGGCCCGCCCACGGCTGGTACGTGATCCCTCTGGTATTTCATATACTTTCAGCCAATAACATTTACCTTTCTCCGTAAAGAAAAGAATATAATTATGGTTCGTGGCGACAAAAAGATGTTCAATATACTCATCTTCTCTTGTACTTGCCCCTTTCATACCAATACCGCCGCGCTTTTGACGACGATAACCGCTAACAGGTGTTCGTTTTATATAACCATTGCTGGATATTGTTACGACAACATCTTCATCAGCGATCATATCCTCTATACTGAAATCTTCAGCAGAATAGACGATCTGTGTTCTACGGGCGTCACCATAGCGTTTTTTAAGATCCGCTAGTTCTTCAAGTATGATATTCGTTTGTTCCTTTCGGTTTGAGAGGATCTTACGAAACTCCCGAATCTGGCTGATAATATCACGGTATTCCAGATCAATCTTATCTCTTTCGAGAGCCGTCAGTTTCTGAAGTCGCATATCCAGGATAGCTTTAGCCTGAATATCCGTTAATGCAAACTTTCTACGAAGTTCTTCATTAGCTTCAGGTACATTATTTGCTGCCCTGATGGTCCTGATTACTTCATCAAGATTATCCAGAGCTATTTTTAAACCTTCTAATATATGAGCCCGTGCTTCAACCTGATCCAGATCATAAAGTGTACGACGGATAATGACCTCAACACGGTGATTGATGAAATGACGAATCAGTTCCTTCAATCCCATAACTTTCGGTCGACCCTTGACCAAAGCGAGGTTAATGACACCAAAAGTCTGTTGCATTTGTGTGTACTTAAACAATTGATTAAGTACAACACTGGCAACCGCACCTCTTTTAAGGATAATAACCATCCTCATACCTTCACGGTCCGATTCATCGCGAATATCGGCTACATCGCTGAGTTTATCGGATTGTGCAAGATACGCTATCTTTTGTATTAACAGCGCCTTATTAACCTGGTATGGAAGTTCTGTAACAACAATTTGCTCCCTGTTTCCCCGAAGTTCCTCAACATTAGCCCTGGCACGAAGTATAATTTTACCCCGTCCTGTTTCATACGCTTCTTTAACACCTTCATAACCATAAATAATACCCCCGGTTGGAAAATCAGGAGCGGTTATGTGCTTCATCAAATCTTTTGTTTCAATTTCAGGATCATTGATGTAAGCCTCTATTCCGTCAACAACTTCACGGAGATTATGCGGTGCCATATTTGTAGCCATACCAACGGCAATACCCGATGACCCGTTGAGCAACAGGTTGGGAAGCATACTCGGAAGTACGGTAGGTTCTGATAATGAGTCATCAAAATTTGGCTGATAATCGACCGTTTCCTTATTGATATCGGATAACATTTCTTCCGCGATACGCTGCATTCTAACTTCCGTATAACGCATAGCAGCAGCCGAATCACCGTCGACGGAACCAAAGTTACCCTGTCCATCAACCAATGGATACCGCAGGGAAAAATCCTGAACCATTCTTACAATGGTGTCATAAACAGCCGAATCCCCGTGAGGGTGATACTTACCTAATACTTCACCGACAATTCTCGCACTTTTTTTGTAGGCCCGGTTATGAAGCATTCCAAGTTCACTCATACCGTAAAGTACACGACGGTGAACAGGTTTCAGACCATCCCTTACATCCGGAAGAGCCCTGGATACAATAACTGACATCGAATAATCGATGTAGGATGATTGCATCTCATCTTCAATAGTAATCTGTATAATCTTTTCGCTAGCCATAAATATCTATAATCTATTCTATTTAAACATCCAGATTGGCATATTTTGCATTTCGTTCAATGAATTCCCGTCGCGGTTCAACCGAATCACCCATTAATATGGAGAAGAGTCTGTCGGCGGATGCTGCACTTTCAATCGTAACCTGCTGTAAAGTACGGGTATCCGGATCCATTGTTGTTTCCCAAAGCTGATTGGGATTCATTTCACCCAATCCTTTATACCGTGAAACATCAATCTTGTTTTTTGTTTCCTTCTTCAATCGTATCAGAATTTTATCCCTTTGATCATCACTCCAGGCATATTCTACATTTTTACCATATGATATCCTGTAAAGTGGGGGGGTTGCAATATAAACATGGCCATTTTCTATTAACGGCATCATATAACGATAGAAGAAAGTCAATAATAATGTCCGTATATGAGATCCGTCGATATCGGCATCGGTCATGATAATAATTTTATGATACCGCAGTTTCGACATATCGAATTCTTCCGATTTACCGATACCGGATCCTAAAGCCGTGATAATGGCCCGTATTTCTTTATTCTCCAGTATTTTATTGATCCGGGATTTTTCAACATTCAGAATTTTACCTCTGAGGGGCAATATTGCCTGAAAACTCCTGTTGCGTCCCATTTTTGCTGAGCCACCGGCTGAGTCACCCTCAACCATATAAATCTCACAGTGTTCGGGATCATTAATGGAGCAATCGGCAAGTTTTCCCGGCAAACCTTCACCGGCCATGGCGCTCTTGCGCTGAACCAATTGACGTGCTTTTCGAGCCGCTTCCCGTGCTTCCGCAGCGAGAATAACTTTCTCCAGAATACCTTTGGCCATCTTTGGATTTTCTTCCAGGAACTGATTTAATTTTTCGTAGACGACAATTTCAACAACACTTTGAACTTCTGAGTTACCAAGCTTAGTCTTTGTCTGTCCTTCAAATTGCGGTTCCGGTACTTTTATACTGATAACAGCTGTTAAGCCTTCCCGAAAGTCTTCACCGGAAATAGATGTTTTACCCTTAATCAGCCTGTTTTTTTCAGCATAACTCTTAAGGGAACGTGTTAAAGCTCTTCTGAAACCAGATACGTGTGTTCCCCCTTCATGTGTATTGATGTTATTCACATAAGAGTGGACATTCTCGGAATACGACTTATTGTACTGAAGAGCAACTTCAACGGGCACATTCTCCATCTCGCCCTGAATATAAACCGGTTCCGCCATTAAGGAATCACGATTTTCATCAAGGTATGTTACAAAATCTTTTACACCACCGTCGAAGTGGTATACCTGAGTTAAGGGCTCTTCCCCTTCTTCTCCAGTTTCTCTGTAATCAACAATCTCAACAGTAATTTCAGGATTCAGGAAAGCCAGCTCGCGCATTCGTTCGATAATAATTTCGAACTTAAACTCAGTTGTTTGATTGAAAATGGATTCATCCGGGTAGAATTTGATAATCGTTCCCGTCTTTTTTGTTTTTCCTACAACCGAAAGGGGTTTAACTGTTTTACCGTGCTCAAATTCCATTGTGTAAATTTCACCATCCCGGTGAACTTCCGCATAAAATCTGGATGATAATGCATTCACACAACTCACACCAACCCCGTGTAATCCACCGGAAACTTTATAGGTGTCTTTATCAAATTTACCCCCGGCGTGTAATTTGGTGAGTACCACTTCGAGAGCAGGCATTTTTATTTTTGGATGCTCGTCAACGGGAATGCCCCGGCCGTTGTCGATAATGGTGATGGAACCATCTTTATTAATATGTACGGTTATAAAATCACAATATCCCGCAAGAGCTTCATCAATGGAGTTATCTACAACCTCATTGATAAGGTGATGTAAACCACGGGAACCGGTATCACCGATATACATGGCAGGACGTTTTCGAACTGCTTCGAGTCCTTCCAATATCTGGATATTTGACGCTTTATAGTCAGATTTTTTCGTTTTCGACATAAAATGATAATCTGTCGTGAAGGTTGGCGTTTACAAAATTATTCAGGCGTTAGAAAATAGCTTTTAAATGTGCCATTTCAAAAAAAGTCATCAAAAATGGTGACTTTTCATTCGATAGACCCTCCATGGGTGTCCTATCCTTTTTAAACCGGAAATCTATAATAGTAATGACCCCTTAATTTTTGCCGCTGTTTTCTATCATCTTGCCTAATGTAATAAAAACTTTATATGTTGTGCTACTTTAATAACGTAATTTTTTAGATAAACATATTTATTGTTTCAATATCAGTCAATTATATTGATTTTTGAATCCTATCAGTTTATATTGAAAGTCTAATTTGTGAAGACTGCAAACCATAAACTCATAAGATGGCACATAAAGACGATATATCGGGCAAACGTCCCCTTAACGGATATCGATCCTCTAAGTCAAATAATAAAACGAAACACCGTTTTATGTTAAATCTTCAGAAGAGGAGATTTTACATTCCGGAAGAGGATCGTTGGGTAACGCTCAAAGTTTCAGCAAAAACATTGCGTACTATAAATAAAAAGGGGATCTCTGCCGTTTTAAAGAAAGCGAAGAAAAAAGGTACACTCTTAAAAGAGCTTTAATATCATGGCAAAATCCAAAGGAAATAGAATTCAAGTTATTCTCGAGTGCACCGAAGCACCGGGTACTTCACGTTATGTTACAACGAAAAACCGTCGTAACACAACCAACCGCTTGGAACTACGTAAATATAACCCGGTTCTGAAAAAACACACGGTTCATAAAGAAATCAAATAATACGGGTATTTAGTTATGGCTAAAAAACAAACATTCGGTGACAAGGCATTACAAGCTAAGTTAGCCCAGCGGAAAATGGCCAAGGTCATTGTGGCTAAAAAAAATAACCGCGGCGGCGTTAGCTACAAAGAAACTATTCTTGATGCCGATGACGCAAAAGAATTTATTAAGAATAATAAATAGTTTTTTTACTCCCCTTTATCAGTAAAAAAGGTTACACTTATCATTGTGTAACCTTTTTTAGTTATTGAAGGATTATACATATTATCTTACGCTGACAATTTTAAATAAATGATCACCTAATCTGTTATGAGTCTTTACGATACCATTCTATCTGATCTTAAAAATGCGATGAAAGCCAAGGAAAAAGATCGCCTTCGGGTATTACGGTCTTTAAAAGCGGCTTTGCTTGAAAAAGAAATCAGTGAACGTAAAGGCGGTCAGGCCAAACTGACCGACGAACAGATTGTACAGGTATTGACGAAAGCTGCCAAGCAACGCAAAGAATCCATTGAACAATTTGAACGTGCCGGCAGGGATGATTTAGTGGAAAATGAAAAGGTCGAACTCGCCATCATCGAGGAATATTTACCGGAAATGATGAGCGAGGATAAAGTCGCCGAATTAATCGACGAAGTAATTGCGCAAGTCGGCGCATCATCACCGCAGGATATGGGTAAAGTTATGGGTGTGATAATGCCAAAAGTAAAAGGCAAAGCTGACGGTTCGATGGTAAATAAAATAGTACGACAAAAACTATCAAATGGATGATACTGTTTGACTGGATCGTAGTAATACCACTTTTCTATTTTGCTTTTCGGGGTTTTAAAAACGGCCTGGTCAAAGAAGTATTAAGTATAGCAGGCATCGTTCTGGCCATTTTCCTTTCCATACACTTTATGGATCCACTTGCGTCGGTGTTAAAGCCAATGTTCGATAAACATCCCTCATTTGCACCCTATGTTGCGGCATTCATAATATTCTTCAGTGTACTCATCATAGTGCACCTTTTAATCTATCTATTGACAAAACTTCTCACGATCGTGGCCCTGAGTCTGCCCAACCGAATCCTGGGCCTGTTATTTGGAGTTCTGAAGACAGGATTAATCATCAGCACCATTCTCATACTCCTTGCAGGGTTTAATATTCCAGGAAAGAACATCCGTATACAATCAAAAACCTATCCGTATATTATCACGCTGGCACCTGCTACTTTTAATATTATCGCTTATTTTTACCCAGGTGCAAATAATTACACCGATACTATTAAGCAAACGCTTAAAAATTATAATCCAATCAATAATATCCCAGTAATTAATAGAAAATAATCATGTCGTTTTTACCAGTTGAAGAGCAGTTAGCTGTTATTCGCAGAGGTACTGTAGAAATTATACCCGGGGAAGAATTAGTTAAAAAATTAGAAAAATCCCGTAAAGAAAATAAACCCTTACGCATTAAATTGGGATGTGACCCTACGCGGCCCGATTTACACCTTGGACATTCGGTCATTTTACGTAAACTACGTCAGTTCCAGGATCTTGGCCACCACGCTATTCTTATTATCGGTGATTTTACCGGGAGTATTGGTGATCCGACCGGGCAAAATAAAACGCGTCCCGCCCTTTCGCTTGAGGAAGCCAAATTAAACGGAAAATCATACTTTGAACAGGCTTCCAAAATTCTGGATGCAGAAAAGACAGAAATCGTTTATAACTCCGACTGGCTCGGTAAAATGAAATTTGACGATGTTATTCGCCTGGCATCAAAATATACTGTAGCAAGAATGCTTGAACGTGATGATTTTTCCAACCGTTATCAAAACGAAGAACCGATTTCGATTCATGAATTTTTATATCCATTAGCCCAGGGACAGGATTCCGTTCATCTTCACTCGGATGTCGAACTTGGAGGTACCGATCAGAAATTCAACTTACTCGTTGGCCGGCAATTACAGAAAGAGGACGATCAGGATCCGCAGGTTTGTCTTATGATGCCCCTGCTTGTAGGTACCGACGGAACATTAAAGATGTCAAAATCATATGATAATTACATCGGTATCAATGAACATCCCAACGATATTTACGGGAAGGTGTTATCCATACCGGATAATTTGATCTATGATTACTTTGAACTGGTGTCGGATGTATCGCTGGATAAGCTCGAAGAATATAAAAACAAAATTTCCGAAGATCCCCGAAATGCCAAGCATGAGCTCGCATATACCATAACCCGGATGTATCATAATGAACAAGCGGCCCAGGAAGCACGGGATCACTTTGAGAAGACAGTCGTAAACAAAGAAATACCCGATGATCTGCCTGAATTTACCTTCGATGAAGGTTCCGAATTGAATCTGGTTCATATTATAAAGAATGTTGGTTTTGCCTCCAGCAATAGTGAAGCAAAACGCCTGATACAACAAGGTGGTGTTTCTATCGACGGTGATACGGTAAATGATATTCGACATTCCGTTACATTTAAAAACGATACGGGCTTCGTATTGAAAGTAGGTAAACGCAAGTTCTGTAAGATCAAGAGCGCCCGATTGAATACCTGAATTTTTATTATGATTAAAATTAGCACCCTGAATGTTAATGGTATCCGGGCGGCGGAACGTAAAGGTTTTACCGATTGGCTGGATAAGTCCAAACCGGATATAATATGTTTGCAGGAATTAAAAGCGTTAGAACATCAGATTCCGGATAGCATCAATGCTTTGAATTACTATTCCTGGTATCATCCCGCTGAGAAAAAAGGATATTCCGGTGTCGGTATTCTAAGCCGTTTAGAGCCACAACGTGTAAAAATAGGATTTGGACTCGACTGGGCGGATAAAGAAGGCCGAGTATTGATGGCCGAATTTGAAGATTTCCATCTTTATTCCATTTATTTCCCCAGTGGCACTACCGGCGAACCACGCCAGGAGTTAAAATATGAGTTTATGGATTATTTCTATGATCATGCCGGTCTATACTTTAATAGTGATAAACCGGTCATATTTACCGGGGATTTTAATATTGCCCATACGGAAATAGATATCCATAATCCCGTTGCAAATAAGAATAACTCCGGTTTCCTGCCTGAGGAAAGGGAATGGGTTACTAAACTGCTTAAAACAGGTTACATCGATGCTTTTCGTGTACTTCATCCTGACGAAAAAGACTTATATAGCTGGTGGAGTTATCGTGCCGCTTCAAAAAAACGTAACAAGGGTTGGAGACTCGATTATCATATGATTTCTCCAGTATTAAAAAAGGCTATCGTTGAAGCAACGATTGAGAAAAACTGGGATATGTCCGATCACGCACCCGTTTCTGTTACATACGATTTTTCTGAATTATAAATCATTATATTACAACTGGTGATTTTAATCTCGGGGGAGATATTTGAAAAACCATGAACTTGTGTTTAACTTGTTTTAATGTTAAACTATCTATCATAAATAATTTGGTAATATGGGAACACATTACAAAGGAAATAAGGAGGAAATTCGGGCTTTAAATGCATTTATTGCACTCATGAGAGCTTCGGATTCGTTGAATTCCAGACAATACATGTCGCTTAAAAAATCCAATTTGACAATAAGCCAGTTTGGTGCTTTGGAAGCGTTGCATCATCTGGGACCCATGTGTCAAAGCGTTTTAAGTAAAAAGCTTTTAAAGAGTGGTGGGAATATAACGATGGTCATCGATAATCTTGAAAAAAGAGGGTTGGTTAAGAGAAATCGCGATACGGATGATCGACGATTCATTTCTGTTCACCTAACAGAAGAAGGAGAAAATCTGATACAAAAAGTATTTCCGGCACATGCTAAAAACATCGTAAATCAAATGAGTGTATTGACAGATGAAGAACAAAAGAATCTAATTGATTATTGCAAGAGGATAGGGTTACAGTTTTAACAAGCAAATTTTTTTTATTATATAATTTAATATTAAACTATTTTCCTATAACCAATTCACAATTATTATATGATATAGTATAGCGTGGAAAAAGAACAAAGGCATGTGAATTATTAACTAACAGCAATCAACAATAAATTAAAGCATAGCGCATGACGTAAGTGCGGAGAGTTTCAGCTGATCGCTGAGTGATTATAAACTTATTCATTTATACAATTCATATTATGAAAAATAATACCAGTGTTACACCATTTTTTGCAAGATTATTACTCAGTTTCATTTTCATCATATCAGGCTTGAACAAGCTATTTACGTGGGGTGGCACTAATGCCTACATGGCAGCAAAGGGAATGCCTCTGATCCCTTTTTTTCATATAACGGCACTCATTATTGAGATCGGCGGCGGTCTATGTATTCTGCTCGGATATAAAAGCCGAATCGCAGGAATTATTTTATTCCTTTATTTAATACCGGTAACGCTCATCTTTCATAATTTCTGGGCTTATACCGGTATGAAACAGCAACACTTAATTGTCGATTTCTTAAAGAACATGTCCATCATGGGTGGTTTATTGCTATTGGTTCATTTCGGTTCGGGTCCCCTGAGCCTGGATAATCACAATACGGTCAAGGATAAAGATTTAGCAGAACAAAAGGCATAAACGAACAACTACCAGAATAAACCATTATGATACAGATTCGTAAAGCATCAGAAAGAGGCCATGCCGATCATGGCTGGTTGAATACCTATCACACTTTTTCATTCGCATCCTATTTCGACCCGGAATATATCCAGTTTCGTGATCTAAGGGTGATGAATGAAGACCGCGTACAACCGGGTATGGGTTTCGGACGGCATCCGCATCGAAATATGGAGATCATCACCTATGTTCTGGAAGGACAACTGGCTCACCAGGACAGTATGGGCAACGGGTCCACCATAAATTATGGAGATGTGCAACGAATGACCGCCGGTACCGGTGTGGAACACAGTGAGAAGAATCCCTCCCATAAAGAACACGTCCACTTTTACCAGATCTGGATTATTCCTGAGAAGAACGGATTAACGCCGGGCTATGAACAAAAACATTTTACAGCAGAACAAAAGAAAGGCGACTGGCTGCTTTTTGCCTCACCCGATGGCTCCGGTGAGTCCCTGAAAATACACCAGGATGTTAAACTTTGGGCAACGATCATTGAAGAAAGTAATGAACGGACTTATGATCTGGATATTAACCGGCATGCATGGGTTCAGATTACACGTGGTGAAGTTGAATTGAATGGAAAAGCACTCTTCGAAAGCGATGGCGCCGCTATATCCGCGGAGACAAGTTTACATTTTAAAGCCAATAAAGAAAGCGAGATATTACTTTTTGATTTGAGATGATTTATGAGCCACGATATGTTTGTCTGAATTTGGATTTACGGGATTATTAGATGATAGGATTATAAGACATAAACCAAATGCAAATACTCCTGGCTTATACTGTTTCTAATTCAGTAGTGGTATCTATGACTTAATTCCCGAGATCCCGGGTCAAACAGACTGTGTCTCAATAGAGTAATTCGTCATTCCGGCCGCCAAACCGGTATCCATAACCCCTAATTACGAAGCTACAGAGCCTTTTTATTGTAAATTTTGGCAAAATCCCTTGATAATTTGGAATTATGACACAGTCTGCAAAGCCCGGCATGACGTAGTTTTAGGTGGTTTTAAAGTTATAAGATTGTTATTAGTGGTTAATTAAATCAATAAAGGT
The DNA here is from genome assembly GCA_035267045.1 of Balneolales bacterium. GTDB lineage: Bacteria > Bacteroidota > Rhodothermia > Balneolales > DATFMH01 > DATFMH01. The sequence goes on along the minus strand of DATFMH010000168.1, from coordinate 20,942 downwards.
TTGTTGTTATTTTTTGTGTTTATTTGTTAGAATCGCAATGTATGCGGAAGATGGGATTGGAAACGGATGCAAAAACCACATTGATGACTCCTATCCAATTGTCAGCAAAAACAAAAAAATTATCATCCCGGACCCTGATACGGGATCTCGTAAATTAGGACAATAGGCTTTTAGTGGTTTAAAAATAAGATTAGGTTTCCAGCCGCTGTTAGATTTCTCCGCTGGGGTCGAAATGACAGGTTGTTGTTTAAGCCCGTAATTCACTAATCCAATTTCTGACTTTTTCCCTTAGTAAACCTAATAACTCATTAACTTTTAAAACATCTGCGTTCTATTCGTTCTATTTTAACCGTTAATGCTCTTTTTCTTCGCCTTTTACGGCTTCGTAGATCATCATAGGCGGTATATTAAGGATCTCAAATTCGGTATGCAGGTTGCCGAATGTTTTTCGTAACGGGTCCTTTAAATGCCCGGACGTTTGATAAGCCAAGAACTTCCCTCCTTTTTTAAGTAATTGAACACTCTGTTTTAAGACGGAATCTTTAGCTTCCGGCTCCAGGAAGGAAAATGGAATTCCGGATATTATATAATCCACCTGACCGATAAGCGGCGGGCCCAATACCTCTGTTATATTTTCAACACTTTGATTATGGACAACCACCCGTTCATCTTTGATCCGGTTCAATTTATCAACAAAATCTTTGTTCGTCTCAAACAGTATCAGAATGGAATCTTTGGTTAAACGCTTGAGTAAATACTTTGTAAAAACACCAGTACCCGGTCCGTATTCAATAATAATATTGTCTTTCGAAAAATCGATCTTTTTACAAACATGACGGACACACATCCTGGAAGATGGGGTAACCGAGGCTACATTTTTATCTTTAATAAAATTTTTGAGATATGAATAGGTGCTCATGCGTTAATTTAAGAATTACTGTGTGTTAAAGATCCTCCGTAATATAATGGGAATAATGGATTAATTCCTAAAGGGCAAAGAGAGTTAATAGGTTGTTGAGTATACTGGGTTATTAAGTAAAGTCATCCAATAACCCAATAACATAATACACTTAATAACCGCTTTTCATATCTCTTTCTTAAGCGTTTCGATCTGGTCCCTGATCCGGGCTGCTTCTTCGAATTCCAGGTTGCGGGCGGCTGTGCGCATCTCTTCCTGCAAATAATCAAGGAATTTCTCTTTATCCTCAAAGACCACTTCCTTCATGGCAGGATTAGGCTTATACAGGATGCCTTTATCCGCTACCTTAACATTTTCGAGTGGATGAGATTCTTCTTCGTCGTCGAAACTCACAACCTTATTAGAGATCAATGATGGGTCGACCATAGGTTTGACAGCCTTTTTTACGGATTTAGGAGTAATGTTATGTTCTTTGTTATAAGCTTCCTGAATTATACGCCTCCGTTCCGTTTCGTCAATCACTTTCTTCATGCTGTCGGTTATTTTGTCAGCATAAAAAATACATCTTCCTTCCAAATTACGGGCGGCACGACCGGCAATCTGAAATAAAGATGTTTCCGAACGTAAAAAACCTTCTTTATCAGCATCCAAAATGGCAACCAGGCCAAGTTCGGGTATATCAATTCCTTCTCTTAAAAGATTAATACCAACCAAAACATCAAAATCGCCTTTTCGATACCGGTATAAGACTTCCACACGTTCAAGAGCATCTAACTCACTGTGCATATATGCGGCCCGAATACCAAGATTACGAAGATACTCCGAGAGCTCTTCACTCATCCGCTTCGTTAGTGCTAATACCAGTACCCGCTCTTTCTTTTTTACACTTATTTGAATCTCATCAATAAGGTCATCTATCTGATTACCAAGGGGCCGGACTTCGATGTTTGGTTCCATGAGTCCGGTCGGACGAATAATTTGCTCAACAATAATACCTTCACTTTGCTCAAGCTCATAATCCGATGGTGTGGCACTAACAAAAATACATTGATTAATCATCGTCTCCCATTCCTCGAAAGTCAGCGGACGGTTATCAAGTGCTGATGGAAGGCGAAATCCGTGTTCCACAAGCGCGGTCTTACGGGAACGGTCGCCACCGTACATGGCATGAATCTGTGGAACGGTCTGGTGGCTCTCATCTACGATCACTAAATAATCATCCGGGAAATAATCCAGTAAGCAATAGGGTCGTTGCCCCGCTTCCCTGTTGGATAGATACCGTGAATAATTCTCAATACCTGCACAATAGCCAACTTCCTGCATCATTTCGATATCGAAAAGTGTGCGTTGTTCCAGTCGTTTGGCTTCCAGATACTTTTCTTCATTCTCCAGGTAAATAATTTGTTTCTGCAGCTCATCCCTGATCTTATCGATAGATGAAACAAGACGATCTTTCGTCGTAACGAAGTGTGAGGCCGGGTAAACAGTATATTCGTCCAATTCCGTAATGGTATCGCCCGAGATGGGATCAAACATTTTCATTTCATCGATTTCATCACCCCAAAACGTAATACGCAGGGCATTATCCTCATAAGCAGGGTATATATCTACTACATCTCCCCTGACACGAAATGTACTTCGGGTGAATTCCACGTCATTCCGGGAATAATGCAGGTCAACCAGGTCATATAATAAACGCCGGCGGGGCATATCCATTCCAACGCTTAAAGGTATGATCATTTTGGCATATTCCTGCGGTGCGCCGATACCATAAATGCAACTAACCGATGAAACAATAATGACATCACGGCGCCCGGATAACAACGAACTCGTGGCACGAAGCCGCAGTCGCTGTATCTCATCATTAATAGAAAGATCCTTTTCGATATATTTATCCTGTGCAACCATATAGGCTTCCGGCTGATAATAATCGTAATAGGAAATAAAAAACTCGACTTTGTTATCGGGAAAGAAATCGCTAAGCTCACGGTACAGCTGGGCTGCAAGAGTTTTATTATGACTCATTACTAACGTCGGACGATTTTGCTCTTCGACAACAGAGGCTACAGTCCTTGTTTTTCCCGATCCTGTAATCCCGAGAAGCGTCTGATACTTATCTTTACGGTTCAAACCCTCTATCAGCTCTTTGATAGCATTAGGTTGATCACCGGCAGGTGGATAAGGAGATTGCAGGTTAAATTTTGACATATTAAATGTAAATATCGATTAAATATGATTATCTGAATAAAAAATGTAATATCCGAATAGATCATTCCATAGATTATTGCGATTTTATATGCTTTATAAATTGCATCTACAGAATATACGAATACATGAAAGATAACAACGATACGCTTGATCACTCCCGAAAACGTCTTGATTCTATAGACGCTCAGATACTTGATTTATTACAAGAACGTAATCAGATCGTTAAAAATGTCATAAAAACCAAAATACGGAATAAACTACCCATTTTCGTAGCTGATCGTGAAGAAGAAAAAGTAAAGCGCTTTCGCAATCAGGCTGATGAACATGGTTTAGATCCCGAGTGGGCAGAAGATTTCCTGCGGATGATCATGAGTTCTTCCCGTGCCAGTCAATCGAAGGGTAATTTCCCCTGCGCTACCGATGAACCTAAAAACGTTTTGATCGTTGGTGGTGAAGGTGGTATGGGTGCCCTTTATCACAAGATATTCGAGATGAGCAATCATAATGTCCGTATTCTGGAAAAAGACGGGTGGGATAAAGTCGAAGATTTGACGCGTGGTTGTGACCTTGCCATCATTTCCGTACCAATAAACGTAACCAAAAAGGTTATAACCGATTTAGCCCCACATTTATATATTAATACCATACTGGCTGATTTCACATCCAACAAAAACGGTTTACTGGAACTTATGCTGGAGAAACATCGGGGCCCCGTAGTAAGCCTTCACCCAATGCACGGTCCGGGCGCGCCCAATTTATCCAAGCAACTCATGCTGATTTGTCCGGGCAGAGAAGAAAAAAAATATGCCTGGCTGTTGCGGCAGATTGAGCTTTGGGGTATGCGAACAAAAATAGTTGATCCACAAAAGCACGATCATGCTATGCATTTGATTCAGGGATTGCGCCACTTTATTGCGTTGTTGCATGGCTCGTTCATGTTGAAATACGATTTGCGCCCTGAAGACATCCTTGATTTTTCGAGCCCGATTTATCGCGCAGAATTAATGATGACGGGACGAATATTTGCACAGCATGCCGATTTATACGCTGATATTGTCCTCTCCAATGAAGAACGCCGGGACTTACTGATGGATTTTTTCCGTCATCACCAGGAATTGTCAAAATTGGTTGAAAATGACGATAAGGAAGGTTTCATCAGGGAATTTGAAGAAGTGACTGAATTTTTCGGGGATTTTGCACCTCAGGCCTTGCGGGAAAGCAGTTACCTGATCAACCGACTCGCCGATCGATTTGCCGATTGAGAAAAGGATACAGAATATAGAAGCCAGAATTGTTATTGAGTTATTGAGTGTATTAAGAAAATTTCCCGGGACATCAGGGATTCTGAAAAATTAGACGACTAACCACAGACCGCCGTTGACATGAAACGGCCGCTTGCCGAATAGCTAAACCACCGACAACGACCAACCAACTAAGCTGTCAACCTATGTTTATAGCAGCTAACAAAAGAAATAATCAGATTGGCAGGTCACAGAAATAATAACCTGTTGAGCAGGAATGAGTCAGAACCTTTAACTGTCATTGGTCCCAGAGACCGCTCGGAATGAACGGGACTCTTTCCCTGCCTGTCATTCCGACCTAAGTGGAGGAATCTATCAACGGACAATTCCTGATCTTATTTCTAAACGATTAAAAGCTTAAAGCCCTAAAAGATCCCTCGATTCCCCCGGAATGACAGCGTGGTAGGCTTGCTTAAAAATCATCCATCGGACTGACGGTTTTGAACCGTCTGACCGATAGAATTAAATCCGCTTTTATTTGCGTAAATCTGTGTCTAAAAAATTTATCTAATTTTGCCCGTCAGAGACGTTTTGTCGTTGGGCTAATTCCCTGTCAAGCATATACAATCCCGTACCATTTTCCCCTATCAATTTTAATTGATCGATGATATCCCTGACATTGTTTTCCTCTTCAACCTGTTCGTCTATAAACCAATGTAAGAGATTCTGCAAGGGAAAATCTTTCTCTTCCAGTGCAAGGTTGTAAAGATCATTAATTTTCCCTGTGATCAACTGCTCATGCTCAAGTGTGCTTATAAAAGCCTCCATCGGGGTGCCAAAATCATTACCGGGCTTTTTCAAATCGAGTAATTCCACCTTCTCATCGCGTTCGATAAGCATGTTATAAAATTTGAAGGCGTGCTGTAGTTCTTCATCCCATTGCACTCTCATCCATTTTGCAAAACCCTTAAGATTTTCAGACTCGAAATAAGATGACATGGCCAAATACAAATAGGCAGATTCAAATTCTGCCTGAATCTGTTTATTAACAGCTTTAACTACGTTCTCTTTCATAATAAAATAATTTTAATAGTTTTTTTAATTCGAATAGCTTAGTTATTTATTCTTCGTCACTTTTATAATTAAAACCTTTCAAGGTCATAATCAAAATAACAGATATTTATTTCAGATTTAGCTTAGTGCACAAAGGCACAAAGAAATATGGTTGAATAATTACCTACAGTCAACGTTAATACCAAATTGAAACCCATCGATTATTACTTGGGCTCCGGGTTTTGCAAAAAAGCGACGAATCGTTTCATCGTGTTAAGTCGTTGTTCTTCCCGCAATCGCCAGGGATATTTCCCCATTTTTTGAATCATTTGATTCGCTATTCCAAAATACTTTTTCAATGCAGCGTATTCAACGGTCCTCAGGAAATCATCAAAGTAATATTTGGATAAAGGAGTACCGAGCAACTTTTCTGCATATATTGTGAAATTTTTATCCTGATTATTTCGAATCATTAGCTGCATGGCCAACAACCTATTATCGGGTGCAAGCGAATCAAAGCAGGTTGGTGTGATTACATGATGACGGTAATTGATATCCAGGTAATCTCTCCAGTTTGAAAGTGTATCGCGAAAATCCAGACGCTCTGCCAACCAATCGATACGATTTTTCCCGTTATTTAATTTTTTGGCTTTGCCAAGATATTCATGGGCCAACGAGACACTATCCTGCATCAGGTAAGCATCCGCGAGCCGGACATTAATAATTGATCCTTTTTGTGTCGTATCTACAGGATTGAATAATGTCGTTACACTATCTGGGTGTCCCCATTTTAATTCCAGGTACGACCATGGAAGCCAGAAACTTTCTTCATCGGGATGCATATGTAATCCCTTTTCGAGCGTCACAATCGCATTACCGGTGTCTTTGACCGCCATATCATATTTGTAATGATCATACAGGGCGTACATCGGGGTAATGGTATGCGGACATTTTTCTTCAAAAATTGAGGGGACGGAAAATAACTGCCTTGAAGCCTCCATATCGGCTGAATCGACCGGTGTTTTCTTTAATACCTGATGCCAGCCACTAACAATTTTATTCATATTGGCCGGGTATGCATTCTTGATATCAGATGTCTTATATGCTTTTTTGAGATCCGAAACCGGATAATTATTCAACAGATATTGAACGAAAGAACCGGCTGTAGTGTAATTAACATTTCCACGACCGGTATAAAAACCTGAAAAAGACAAGGCATTCTCAAGGTCTTTCGTATCCGGCCACGGTTTGGAAGCGGCCACCAGCTGATTCAGTGTAGCCACCTGCGATTCGTCCGGAGAAAGAGCTACGGCCAATCCCTCTACCAGCCCGATGCTCCAACTGGCATGAATCCACCGGTTCCCGAATTGCTTGGCAAGAACGTGAACCAATTCATGTCTCAGTACCCTGTTAATAGCCTGCTTTTCGATATGTAATTGATCAACAGAACTCCAAACCGGTACATAGCTGGTATATTTGGCACCAACCAGTTCTTTCTTCTGCCATGCGTGCGCATAAAAATAACACTGAATTTTCTGGTCAGGTGGCGGAATATTCAGTTTCCGGGTTATTTCCTCAAAATCAAATTCCGCCATTTTACTAAACCGGTAGATATCCCAATCGGAATAAAATTTCTTGTCATAATAGAATACAAAATGAGGAGTAACTTTTTTACCTCCCAATACCTGTTGGATATAACTTCGTGGTGAAATTATCCTGTTCTGAGCCATTGTAGCATAACTCAACCCAAGGCTTAATGTGAGTACAGCAACAGCCCATTTGGCAAAACGATTCGCCCAGAATTCCGGTAATAACCAAAATATACTGGCCCAACAGAAAGTTATAAACCGGAAATAAACAACCGACACACGAAAATGAATGGCTTCATCATAAATAGGGCCGGGCCACCCTCCCCAAATATGATTGTAAAAATAGACCTGGGGAAGCAGGTAAAACTCAAGTAAAAACTCACCCACAGCAATGAATAGAATAATTATCCATGTCCAAAACAAGGCATGGGAGAAACCCGACTTTCTGAAATAACGTCCGATGCTATATACGAAATAGATACTGAACGAAGGGTAAAAGATCCAATATCCCAGTCCATCCACGCTAAAACATCCGCCAATGAAACTGAATATGGCTAACGGGACAGCGGCAGCGTAGACAACCGTAATAATTTCCAGGAGTCTTCGCTTGTCACTTTTTGTTTCACTTGATTTAGTGGAAACATAAGCGGCAAGAACCGTACCGGCAACAGACGCAATGATAGCTGATTCGATATGCAGGTTTCGAACCAGCGGAATAAACAAAGCGATGACGCCTATGCCCAGTGATACACCGTATTTTGAGAGTATTCGCTTCAATAGTCTTATGTTTACAATTTATACGAAAAAAGGCTATGCATTCTTATACCCATTTATAATGCATAGCCTTATTCGAAAATAAAAGCGCTTTGTCAGCTCAACTTTTAAATAAGGTCGAAAGAACGAACCATATATTTTCTTTTCGTTCCTTCAGCCGTCTGGAAAAATATGGGAACCACATTGTCCCGTAAGGAATATAAATACGCACGTTGTATCCCTGATCAGAGAGTTCTTCACATGTTTGCTGTCGCAATCCATATAACATCTGATACTCGAAACGTGCTTTGCCTATTCCATTATCCGCGGCATATTTCTTTGTCCACTCTATAAGCTCATCATCATGAGTGGCAATACGTGGATATGGCGTTTTCTCCAATAATACTTTCGTGTACTCCTTAAAGGCTTCCCGAATAGCCGGCATCCCCTGAATGGCAAGTCGTTCCGGTTCTTTATATGCCCCTTTAACGAGACGGACATCGGCACCCATTTCCGCTAATTCGTCGATATCCTGTTTTGAACGATGGAGGTATGCCTGTATAACGATTCCTACATGTTTGCCGTATTCTTCATGCGCTTCCCGAAAGATATCCATGGTCTTTTGAGTATAATCAGATCCCTCCATATCAATTCTGACAAACTGATCGAATTTGCGGGCGACATCGAGAAGTGAAAATAAGTTATCGCGACAATATTTATAATCAATATCAAGTCCCAGCATTGTCAGCTTAATCGAAATACTGGCATTCAGCCCTTTCTCATTGATACCTTTCAGTAAATTAATATAGTTTTTGACCGTTTCGTCAGCGGTTTCTCGATCTCTTACATTCTCACCCAATAAATCCAATGTAACTTTAATATCAGACTTATTGATTTCCTCAACTTTTGGTATTGCCTGGGAAAAATTTTCACCGGCAACGAATCTCTTGGCTAAAACAAATGGTAATTTCATGTATTCAAAGATTAATAATCAATTATTTACGCAAGCGTGAAAAATTTACGAAATATTCTTTCTATTTCCCGCAGCATCTCATCCTGAAATTTTTTTTTAAAATCAACGGCAATATAATATGTAAAACCAATCATATCATATAGCACCCGGAAAAATCATGTTTTTTTTATTCCGGTTTTTATATGGATGATCTTTGTTCTGCCGATAATTTAGCTCTTTTTTTCTTTTTTAATAAATTTTTGAAACGATATGAAAAACAAACTTTTCAATTAAAACTTTTGTTAGACATTAACGTACAAATTATCCTGAAATCGGGATAAGCAGCGACATAGGTACTAAAGCCGACCGGTAAAATTCACAATTAAAAAATTTGATAAATGTATATAATGTCATTAATTTGACCATCTGGTCATTTTACAAGACCGAGAATACATTAAGTATTTGTTTTTACATTTAGATGGCCAGTAACAATTCGTTTATACCGAACCATTATAATGAATAAGAAGACATTGAAACTCAAGGAGAAGCGCAAACACCTGTTGGAGGAATTTACCAAAAATACGATCCATCAGGCTGTATTGGAACTCATTGGAGAAAAGGGGGTGGAAAACCTTACCGTTAGCCGGGTTGCTCAAAGAGCTGGAATTGCCAAAGGGACGGTTTACCTCCATTTCAAGGATAAAGATGAGCTGGTATGTTCTTCTATCGATTCAAGTCTAAATCCATTATATACGGAGTTGTTGAATATTCTTGACAGCAACCTGGAACCTGTTGATAAAATGAAAAAATACCTGTTGTTCAGCACCAATTTTTTTGACGAATACCGAAACACTTTCCGGGCTTTACTGTATAACCACCATCAGGCTCATGTTCGTAAAGAGCGATATATGAGTAGTAATTATGAAGTTTTTATAGAAAAGCTGGCAACCACAATTCAGCAAGGAATTGATAAAGGCGTATTTCGACCAGTCGATTCCGAGATTGCGGCGATTTCATTCATGGAATCGACCATTGCCATAACCGTACAATACATTCTTAATGACAAACAGAGAGATCTGAAAAACGACGTAAATAATTTTTTTGATATAATTTTGAACGGAATTTTGTCAAACCAGTCACAAACATGAAATCATTATCATCAATTCTTACCCTGCTGCTAACATGTGTTTTGTTACAGGGTTGTATGACACCTGCGTCCATCAATCAAGATTTACAGGACACCGAGACAAAGGCTTACCAGGATTGGCAGCAACAGAAAACCAAGGCGGATACAATACCTTCTGGTCAGACAGTGAAGCCATCGAGCTATAAAGTAAAACAAGATGAATTGCCTGTTGTGAAAGGTAAGTTACAACTTACGGATGCCATCAAACTGGCCCTTCAATACAACAGGAACATTCAAACAGCGGTAGAGAACCAAACATATGCTCATGGACGTATTTTAGAAGCATACGGAAGTGTCGTTCCTACAGCTACTGTTAACGGTACTTATAATCACCTGGATAAGGTAGCCGAATTCAACATTAACGGGCGTACTTTTAAAGCCGGTGCACTTAAGACTTATGATTTACAACTCCATATCGAGCAACCATTAATCGATGGCTCTGCAGCTGCCGGACTGAGAGCTGCCAAATTATATAACGCTCTAACAGATAAGCAGGTACAGGATGTCAGCCAGAATGTAGTTTATGGTGTTGAGCAGAGTTATTACCAGTTGCTGCTGCTTCAAAAACAGTACAATGTCAATAAGCAGTTCCTGAGTGTTAGTGAAGCCAGTCTTCAGGATGTTCAAAATAAAGCCAAGTTCGGCACCGCTACTAATTTTAATGTCTTACGCGCCAAAGTTGATGTGGCCAATGCACGTACACAGATGATTCAGGCAAAAAACAACCTGGAACAGGCACAGGCAGCATTTTATAAGCTTTTAGGGTTATCTCAACATAGCGACGTAACCCTTAAGGATTCTCTTGAATACAAACCCGTAGATACCAACGAAAGCAATGCGGTCCGTCTGGCCCTTCATGAAAATCCACAACTGGCAACAAACCTGTTAGAGGTACGCCTGCAGCGTCAATCTGTGCTGGCCAATTACAGTCAATATCTGCCTACTCTCAGTGCATATCTGAATCAAAATTATAATAAACCCAACCCACACGGATCCCCTTTTAACCCGGATAACTTTTTTACTTTCGGATATGCGTGGAATGCCGGTTTAACTTTGAGATGGAACATATTCAATTTGTCCCGTGAAGGATCTATTGTACAGAGTAAATCACAATATCGTCAGCAAAAGTTGAATTATCTTAACAGTAAAGAACAGGTACTCTACGATGTCAGAAGCGCCTTATTGGGAATTAATAATGAGGCACAATCGGTTGAAGCTCAGAAAATGACCTTGCAACAGGCCAAAGAAGGACTAAGGCTGGCCCAGGCCGGTTTTAAAAATGGGACACTCGATCAGGTATCGGTATTAGACGCCCGTCAGGCACTCCGACAAGCCGAGTTATCCTATTATAACAGCATATATCAACACAAAGTGGCTCATCTTAAATTGCAAAAGGCCACCGGTCAGTTGAAAGTCAAAGCTGTTAAAAACGAGAATTAATCTCACAAGAGAATATTGAACCTTTTTGATATTTAAACATGCGAATTACAGATATATCCATTAAGCGACCAGTTACGACCATTACAATAATGTCGGCCTTGCTTGTATTCGGATACATGGCTTTTTCCAGAATGGGAGTCGATCTATTTCCGGAAGTGGAATTTCCTGTCGTAACGGTAACGACGACTCTTCCAGGTGCCAGTCCGGATGTAATGGACCAGGAAGTAACGAACACTCTTGAAGAACAGATCAATACGATCAGTGGTATTAAAAATATAACCTCACAGAGTTATGACGGCCTGTCCAACATCGCTGTTCAATTCGAACTGTCAAAAGATGCTAATGTGGCAGCCGAGGAAGTCAGAGCCAAAGTGAACCTGGCAAGAAAAGACCTTCCGAGAGATATCGATCCACCGATCGTTCAAAAGCTGGACATTGCATCCAGCCCTGTTGTATGGATCTCCGTTTCTGGCAAAGTGCCCTACCTGCAACTCTCTCAATATGCTGATAAAACACTCAAAGAACAGTTACAGACAGTGAGCGGTGTGGGTAACGTCGAAGTCTCCGGATTACGTCAGCGGGAAATGAGAGTCTGGTTATATCCACAGAAATTATACGCCCGGGGCCTTACGGCCATGGATGTTGTCCGTGCCATTCAAAGTAATCACCTGGAACTTCCAGGCGGACGTATTGAAGAGCAAAAGAAAGAATACACTATTAAGGTGCAGGGTGAATATTTAACGCCAAAAGGCCTGAGTAATTTGGTCATTAAAAGCGAAAATGGTAAAACAACCTACCTGCACGACGTTGCCAAAGTACAGACCGGTACAGAAGATTACCGAACGATTGCACACTACAATGGCATACCTACCATCGGTTTGGGTATCCGGAAACAAAGTGGGGCAAATACGGTTGCTGTTGCCGACGCTATACGTGCCAAAGTCAATCAGCTCAGGAAAAATTCTCCCCAGGGAATCAATGTATCTATTGCTTCTGATAACTCGAATTTTATAAAGAAATCGATAGGCGGTGTTCAGTTCGATATCATTTTAGGAGTTATTCTTACAGCCATCATCATGTTTGTCTTCCTGCGGAACCTGAGGATTACGATGATCAGTATCGTATCTATCCCTATTTCACTGATTGGTGGATTCATTATCATGAATGCCCTTAATTTTACGGTTAACGATCTTACCATGTTAGCCATGTCTCTTGCCGTGGGTCTGGTTATTGATGATACCATCGTTGTGCTTGAGAACATCTTCAGGCACGTTGAAATGGGTGAAAAAGGCATGGAAGCTGCGAGTGTGGGAACCACGGAAGTAGGATTTGCCGTATTGGCAGCGACTTCAACAGTGGTAGCTGTATTTCTACCTGTTGCTTTTATGAAGGGAATCATAGGAAGGTTCTTTTACCAATTTGGTATGACCGTGGCGATTACAATGATTATTTCACTGTTTGTTTCGTTTACGCTTACCCCTTTCCTGTGCTCCAGATTGCTGAAGCATGAAAAGAAACACAATGCCTTTTACAATACTCTGGAAAATTTCTTCATCTGGCTGGAAGAGTTCTATGCCAAAACACTGCAATGGGGAATTCGTCACCGGGGCGCTGTAATGGGAATTGCCGTGGCCGCATTTGTCGGTGGGATGTCCCTCCTGCCATTCATAGGTACGGAGTTTATTCCGAAATCAGATGAATCGCGCTTCCAGGTTAGTTTTGAAATGCCGACCGGTGCATCCATTCATGAGATGAATCAACGGATGTACTCGATGGAACAACTCCTATTCAAATATGATCAGGTAAAATCTGTATTCGGATCGGTAGGTAGTGGTGCCAGCCAGGAAGTAAATAAAGGTATATTCCGAGTTAACATGGTACCTAAAGATCAAAGAAGTATCAGCCAACAGGATTTGATGAATAAGGTACGAAACCAATTCACTAAAAAATTCCCAAGTATGACAATCGCGGTATCCCCCGTTTCAAATGCCGGTGGCGGTGGACGTCAGGCTGATATCCAGTACATTATACGCGGACCGGATGTTCAGAAACTTGGTACGATCAGTCAGGAAGTGATCAAAAAATTGAAGCAACAGGGTAACTTCGTGGATTTGGATACCGATTTACGTCTATCCAAACCAAATATCCAGGTGGATATCAATCGAGACCTTGCCTATAACCTTGGGGTGAACGTTAGTTCAATATCTAATGAAATTTACGCGCTTTTTGGTGGTATGGACGTAGCCAAATACACTCACAACGGCTATCGCTATAAAATCAGGGTTAAAGCACAACCTGATTACAGGGACACGCCGTCCAACCTCGACGAAATAGAAACACGGGGAAGTGACGGACATCTCATGAAAGCTGCCAATCTGATCAATTATCAGGTCGGAAAAGGCCCGAATGTTATTAACCGGTATAACCGGATGCAGTCGGTATCAATATTTGCCGATACAAAGGGTATATCAACCGGAAAAGGACTAACGATTGTAGGAAATACGGTTAAGAAACTCCTGCCCAAAAACAATCAATGGTCCACAGAACTTGGTGGTCAAAGTCAAAACATGGTAGAATCATTCGGGTACCTGTTGCAGGCACTCGCAATATCTATATTAATCGTTTATATGGTACTTGCCATACAGTTCGAATCATTTATCCACCCATTAACGATTCTCATTTCATTGCCATTAACAATGATCGGGGTCTTCGGAGCCCTCTTTTTAACCGGTATTACCTTAAACATCTTCACCTTTATCGGTATCATCATGTTGGTAGGATTAGTGGTCAAGAACGCTATCCTGCTCGTGGATCTGGCGGATCAACAGCGGCGAAAGGGCGATGACAAGATAACTGCTATGATTACAGCGGGCCGTTTACGTCTGCGTCCTATACTTATGACTGCCGCTTCTGTTATTATCGCTCTTGTTCCGGTAGCCCTGGCTATCAGTGAAGGTGGTGAAACACGTCAACCATTGGGTGTTGCGGTAATTGGGGGTATGATCACTTCAACCGTGTTGACATTGCTGGTCATACCGGTAGTTTATCTCTTATTTGATGACGCCACGGAGTGGGTTAAGAGATTATTTACAAAAAACACAAACAACGAAAATTCATAAACATTATTCGTAACGTTCAGAGGAAATTATGATTAAGCGAACGATATTCCTTCGTATACGGCAATTCGGAACTGCTTTTCTGATATCAGGATTATTATTTGGATTGTCAGCTTGCGGGAGTAAAGAGGATACGTCCTCAAATAACCAAAAAACAAGCACTACATTTCGCAGTGATACTGCTACGGTGGAAACCGCTCAGGTAGAGGGTAAAAGTTTTAGACGGTCATTTAATGTTACCGGAACATTGGTAGCCAAACAACGTGCCGAGTTGCGCACGGAAGTAGACGGACGCATTATACATGTAACTGTCGATATTGGTGATCATGTTCATAAAGGTCAGGTTTTGCTGCAGATTCGCCAGGTGGATTATAAACTTGCAGTGGAACAGGCTGAGGCCAATTTTAAACGAGCTCAGGCACAATACAAAAATGCTAAGCAAGAAAAACAACGCATTGATGGATTGTTCAAGGCTGGTTCCGCAACGGCTCAGCAAAAAGATCAGGCTGATGCAGCTTATCAACAGGCAAGTGCAGGGTTAATGCAGGCCAAAGCTGCCCGGGATGATGCCAAACAAAAACTTGACGATACCACAATACGGGCACCTTTTAGTGGCTATATAACCAAACGTAATCTGTTGCCCGGTGAATATGCCACTGTTGCCGATCCTGCTTTTGAAGTTACGGATCTGTCTGTTTTGGAAGCTGAAATGGACGTTCCTGAAAAATATGCCGGAAGCATCCCCCTTGGACTTCCCGTTAAAATTGCCTTCCAAAATCAATTTAAATCTGTTGATGGAAAGGTAACACAGGTTAACCCAAGCATCGATACGGCAAGCCGGACATTTACGGTTAAAATCCGCGTTGATAATTCACATAATAGCATTCCGGCCGGTATGTTTTGTACGGCCGATTTCGAATTACCCGAATTGAAAAATCAACCGGCGGTACCAGAAGAGGCATTGGATGAACAGGAAGGCCGTTCCATTGTGTGGGTCATTAAAGACGGTAAAGCCTATTCCCAGGAAGTGGAAGAAGGTCAGCGTAATGGAAAATGGGTGATGATTGATAAAGGCCTGAAAATCGGCCAGGAAATTGCCGTTTCCGGTAAAAGTGTGCTTATCAATGGTTATCCCGTTCAAATGAAAAGGGATACCAGTGGGAATAGTTGAGTCGATAAATAAACGATTTTCTTAAATGAAAAAGGCTGCTATTTTTAGCGGCCTTTTTTATCTAATAGCGTTAAGAGCTGTCGTAGTTATTAGGTTATTGGGTATATTAAGTTATAAAGGGGTCACTTATTATTACTTAATAACTTTAACTCTTACATAAGACAGAAACTTTTACAGCCACAATCCGTAATAAAGAATTGTTACCTATTTACTGAACACCAAACTTTCTAAATCATGGAACATCGCCGCCATTTATACCAGATAACAGCTTTCAGCTTATTATTACTATCCGTTTTATCCTTCGGATATGTCTCTACATTTGCCAATATTGGCCATTCAAAGCCAGACGGGCAACCATATACAGTCAAAGAATTTAATGTCAACGCCCCCGTACGTCTGAATGTTAGAACTTCAGGTGGGAATATTAGAGTGGAATCACGAAATAGTAACAGTAATAAAGTGCGTGTGGAGATGTATGTCAGGAAGGGACATCGTTATTTGACATCCGGCGATACCGGTTTAAAAGGTTATGATATTGATATCTCCCAACATGGCAATGAAATCAATGCCATTGCTCATCAACGTGGTAGTATTCATTTCAGTTTTGGTAACCAACCCAGTATCTCGTTTGTGGTCTACACACCTAAATCGGTTAATGGCGAGCTGCATACCAGTGGCGGTAATATTTCATTACGTCATCTGGAAGGAAGCTTAAATAGCAGGACCAGCGGCGGCGAAGTTAAAGCGACCGATATAACCGGTGATTTTAAATTGAGGACATCAGGAGGAAATATCACCGTTCATCATCAAACGGGAAATCTTGTAGCCCATACCAGTGGCGGTGATATCGATTTAACAGACGCCAACGGGAAAATGGATATCCATACCTCCGGTGGTGAGATCAACCTGACCGATGCAGGCGGCAATATCACCGGTAACACAAGCGGTGGGAGTATTCATGCGGATATTCATAAAATCACCAATCATTTGTCCTTGAAAACCAGTGGTGGTAATATCAATGCCAAGATACCGCAAGGACAGGGATATTCCCTTGAATTAAGAGGTGAATCAGTTCACACCAATCTGCACGATTTTAACGGAACCATGCGATCCGATAAAGTGGAAGGAACGGTTAGAGGCGGCGGGCCCAAAGTCACCCTGAGAACTTCCGGGGGCAGTATCTATTTGAATGATTGATGGCCGGTCGCCGGATGCCTGATACCGGAATAATAGAACACAAATTATGTATCAAGTTATTGAGTTATTAGGTTATTAAGTTTATTGAAGGGTAGAATAAAGAATGTAGAAGTCAGAATAGTATTTGCCGGTAGGCTCCACTTTTAGAAGTGGTGTCTATCTCAAAAATGTTTCAAGTTTGTAACTTGGAACATTATACATATTATCTGAAATTGGTCACAAGTTGTAAACTTGCGGCTATCATTATAGGAGTAGAGGTGTCCACTTAAACTTCTTGCCTTTTTTAGATGGACGCCACCCTGAAGGTGGAGCCCATCGGACATATCTATAAATCCTAAAAAGAATCCGAGCCTATCCCTGTAATCCTGACCATCCTGATTCAAAAAAAGAACGCATTTGACGCGGATGAGGTAGATTTACACAGATACCTGAAATAGTTATTACGTGTATAAAGGGGAAAAGTCTGAATTGGGATTAGTTGGATTAATAGATTACCGGATTATAAACCCAATCAACTATTACCAACTAAACTGCGTTAATCTTTTCATTAGTGTAATCCGCGATTCTTACTATAAAAGATGACGTACAGGGCACCATGTATCATCTAACCTGTCATTTCGACCGTAGCGGAGAAATCTAACAACGGCTATTTTCTTTATATGATTTATAAACACATGAAAGTTTAAAGCCGTTATAGATCCCTCGAGTTCCCCGGGATGACAGGCCTTGTTTAAATACAGGTATCTATGCTCTATGCTCTATGCTAGTAAATCTGCGGCTATATTTATTTTCCTTCAACATCACTGTATAAAGAGAATTCTACATTATCATTTGGATATTTTGTATATTGGTGGTTCTGATTGAAATTAAATATGATCCTCCATGCCTCAAACGAAAAAAGTTGAAAACGGTCTTGATACCAATGGAAAACACGCGCTCATCGTTAAAGGAGCCCGTGTACACAACCTGAAGAATATCGATGTCGCCATTCCCCGTAATAAACTTACCGTTTTAACCGGCGTATCGGGATCCGGGAAATCGAGTCTCGCTTTCGATACGATCTATGCCGAAGGCCAGCGGCGATATGTAGAAAGCTTATCAAGTTATGCCCGTCAGTTTTTGGAGCGCATGGATAAACCGGATGTCGACTACATGCAGGGTATCTCTCCTGCCATGGCTATCCAGCAGAAAAACACGACGACTAATCCGCGATCAACCGTAGGAACATCAACAGAGATTTATGATTATCTTCGTTTACTGTTTGCCCGTGTCGGGAAAACGATCTCCCCGGTATCCGGAAAAGAGGTTAAAAAAGACACGACACAAAGCGTAACGGATGATCTTTTATCAACCCTTGAAGAACGAACCCGGTTTTATGTCCTCTTCCCCATCCCGCACCACAAAAAGAAGAAACTGAAAGACGAACTTCAGGTGCTCAAGGAAAAAGGTTTTACCCGGCTGTTGACCAAAAAGGAAGAACAGCTCGATATCACCAAAGATGATATTCCGTCAAAAAAATATAAAGCTAATGATTTGCGAGTGCTGGTTGACCGTTTATCGATCCGAAAGGATGATGAAGACAGTCACAGCCGTTTAGCCGATTCACTGGACATGGCCTTCAAAGAAGGCAACGGACGTATCATCATTAAAATCCGTGACGGGGAAGAATACCATTTTAGTGAACGGTTTGAGATGGACGGCATCGAGTTCGAAGAACCAACTCCGCAGATGTTCTCTTTTAATAACCCTTATGGTGCCTGTTCGAAATGTGAAGGTTTCGGCAGGGTCGCCGGAATTGATGAAGACCTGGTCATACCGGATCCGGAACGAACCATTCGTCAGGGTGCCGTCGCTGCGTTCAATTCACCTAAATTCAGCAAAAACCTAAAGGATCTTATCAAAGTGGCAGCACGTTATGGGTTGCCTATTGACGTCCCCTACAACGAATTACCTAAAGATGTAATAAAAATTTTATGGGACGGTAAAGACGAATATGCAGGTATCAACGGTTTCTTCAAACAAATACGCAGTGAATTTTATAAAGTGCATATGCGTGTTTTCTATGCTCGTTATCGCGGATACTCACGCTGCCCGGAATGTGACGGCTATCGGGTTCGAAAAGATGCCTTAAATGTCAAAATAAACGGCCTGCATATTGGACAAATTGCCGAAATGACCATTGGTCATGCCCACGTATTTTTCGATAAGCTGGAATTGAATGATTTTGAACAACAGGTTGCCAGCCAGATTTTATTTGAAATTCAAAAACGCCTGAAATACCTGGATGAAGTAGGCCTGGATTACCTGACGCTTGATCGTCTCACTAATACCCTTAGTGGTGGTGAAGCCCAGCGAATAAACCTGGCTAACGCGCTCGGAAGCTCACTAATAGGTAGTCTGTATGTTTTGGATGAGCCGACTATTGGCCTTCATCCTCGGGACAATGATCGCTTAATCAGTATCCTGAAATCACTGCGGGATATCGGTAATACCGTACTTGTAGTTGAGCACGATCCCGAAATGATAACGGCGGCCGACCACGTAATTGATATCGGACCTTTTGCCGGATCATTTGGCGGAGAAGTCATGTTCTCCGGAAAGGTTGATGAATTGATAAAATCGGATACGCTGACCGGTAAGTATTTAAGCGGACGCAAAAAGATTGAAGTACCCGAAAAACGACGCAAGGGCAATGGTAAAGAGATTGTCGTTGAGGGTGCCATGGAACACAATCTAAAGAATATCGATGTTGAATTTCCCTTAGGTAAGCTAATTTGTGTCACAGGTGTCAGTGGCTCCGGTAAATCAACACTCGTTCATCATACTTTGTACGCCGGCATCATGAAGCAATTCAGTACGTACAGCGATAAAGTAGGCCGCCACCGTAATATTCGCGGACTGGAACATATTGAATCGGTCGAAATGGTCGACCAATCTCCAATCGGACGCTCTTCCCGTTCCAATCCTGCGACCTATATCAAAGTTTTTGATGATATCCGTCATCTTTTTGCCGAGACACGTCAGGCCAAGATCATGGGATTCAAACCCGGACATTTTTCTTTCAATGTTCCAGGCGGAAGATGTGAAGCTTGTCAGGGTGAAGGGGTACAAAAAATTGAAATGCAGTTCCTGGCTGATATCGAATTACCTTGTGAAGTTTGTCACGGAAAACGATATCGTAAGGATATTCTCTCCGTTAAATATCGGGGAAAAAACATCTACGACGTACTGGAGATGTCCGTTTCAGATGCTATCGATTTCTTTGTTGACGAACCGTCTATTATTAAAAGGTTGAAAGTGCTCGATGATGTCGGTTTGGGTTATTTGAAATTGGGACAAAGTGCCACAACCCTTTCGGGTGGTGAGGCACAAAGGGTTAAACTGGCCAAATTTTTATCCCAGCCGGCCAGCAATCACACACTTTACTTTTTTGATGAACCCTCAACGGGACTTCATTTTGAAGATACGAACCGGTTGCTGGACTCATTCAACAGGCTGGTAGACCACGGACACTCGGTCATTATTATTGAACACAACCTTGATATCATTAAATCGGCCGACTGGATCATTGATATTGGCCCGGAAGGTGGTTTCGGAGGAGGAAATATCGTTTGTACCGGTACCCCCGAAGAGGTGGTGAAATATGATGAAAGCTATACGGGAAAATATTTAAAGACAGTATTGTAGTGTTTGGGTTTATTAGCTTTCAGCCTTCAGTTTTATACTGATTTGTTAATTACCGAAACAACTGAACCCTTGAGTTCATTTCAAATTCCTTCCCTGAGAAAGGTGTAGCCTGTCCCGAGGAATTTCGGGAGTCAGGGTTCGTGATCATAGGCAAGTGCGTTTTTAAGAATTTGTTATCAGCTGCACTGAAAGGCACAAAGGGGGGGGTACAATGATCAATTAGCAATGATCAATGAACAATGAACAATTAAAAAGCATAAAGCCTGGTGCAGAGCACAGAGTGTTGGAAATAGTTATTAAGTGTATTAAGTTATTGAGGAACAAGGGGATTCACAGTAAACAATGATCAATGAACAATTCATCTCGTGATGGGGCTCTCATCTCGTGATGGGGCTCTGCCCCTTCACGGAGAGAATGAGGCTCTGCCTCC
>DATFMH010000167.1:0-8338 GCA_035267045.1 Balneolales bacterium | reverse complement strand
AATGGAAGTAACTTTAGTCTTTTGAATAGCTTTTAAAACGAATCCTATGTACCTTATTCCTTCGATTGGGCCATTAGCGTCTTTCAGGTCAAGAAAATCATTATAATCGAATTTTGATAACTCGTTTACTTCCGTACCTGGTCTTATGATGCCTCCATGCCTTAATCTTTTGTTTAGCGCGAACTGTTTTGAGCTACCAATATCAGGAATTGGATTTCCTTTAGATGTCATTAATTGGGTTATGTAATAATCATCCGGGTATTGGCTTTCTGACCAAATCCTGTACGTAGAGTCGTTATCAAGATTTCTAAATTGCCTTAGATAAATCCATATGTCATTGGCTGTGTTATTAACAATAGCACCTGACACGCTTTCTCCGCTTGGATTTAACGCTTGATTTACCTGGCCGCCATGGTATTTATAATCGCCAGCTTTATAAATATTATACGTCATGCCGGTTGTGTAGTATAATACCTCTGTAAGCTGTTTTGACGGCCTGTATATTTCAACAAATAGATTATCAGAATATAAATTACCTACTTTTGTTGGGGATATACTTACAGTTTCATTTACTTTAAAATATATCCAGTCGCTTTGCACTTCTACGGTTCCGGTACTGCCTTCACCAACTGTGGTATCATAATCTGTATCTGTATAAACTCCGGTTATCTCAGCGTCATAGATAACGCTGTCGAGTTCGGTTAAAACTCCACTATCGCTTACTTTACCAATAATTCTTACCCTATCTCCTTTTTGCCAGGAATACTCTTCAACTGACCAATTGTCAAAGTAGTTTCTTGTATTTGACTCAGCTTTATTTATTCTTAATCTATACTGAGGACTTGACGTGTCTATGGATGTGCCTGCGTATGGATTATCATGCTCTCCCGGATATTTACCATAACAAAAATTATAACCCATCAAGTGCAGAAACCACGAGACTGAATTATTACCAGCGTATACAATCTCGTAACTTTCGGCCCAGTCAGGAGGTAGGTGGTTTATTGTAAACTGAATAATTGGTCTGTTATCGTAATTTGAATTTGCGCTTTCTGTTGGGAACGGAATATATTTCTTTATCTCTCCACCTCCTATTACAGGAGATATTCTACCTGCTGAATCCCTGTATATTATTCCCCAGTTATGAGTAGCCCCTTTCTTTAAGGAGGCGTATTTATCAACATCTGAAACAGTAGATGAAGTGTAATAAAATACTACATCCCAATTCAAATATGGATTTATATTGTGAGTGGTTACCTCTATTGGGAATGCGCAAATCTTATTTGATGCCGGAGAGAAACAAGACGTGACCGTACCGGATCCCCAAGCTGTATTAATTAAAGATTGAATCCCACTAATCACAGAAGACGGATAACTGTCAGTTCCGTTATAGTTATAGGTAATCGAATTGAATGAGCTCTCTCCTTCTTTTCGTACTTTCAGACTGAATGTGCATGCGCCAGGGTTTGATGATGGTATTAAAAATGAAATCTGGTAATCCCATATCAAAGTACCCCCCGACTGTGATTCGGTATTATATGTTAATTGAGTTGTCTGAGTTGTTATTGCGCCAAGGTCTTCATATGAAATGTCTATTCCTACATCAGAACTGATTCTATCGTATCCTTCCGTGATATTTGCGAATACAAGCCTGTTATTTTCAATTAACTCCATATGTTTGGCCCTGATAGGCACATAACTAAATAAAGTGGCAAATTCAACTAAATCTATGGCTTGTTTGGCTACATCATTATAGAAGTAAATATTTACTGTGCTGTCTGAAGGATATATTTTGAATCCTATATTATTTATTACGTACAACTTATCGATCAGAAACCAAGTGGCCGGGTCTTCTGATGACCTGGCTACTATTTCTATATATCTTACATCTTCATTGCCTGAGTTGATGGTTACTTTAATTCTATTATTATGTGTCGGGTCAGGATTAGGATCTCCGTTTATGTCTTCTTCGTGATTTGGTGTTGGGATTACGCTTGGAGGTGCGTATGTGCTTTTACGATAATCCATGTAAACATACCGGTAAGAAAACTGCCATACCTGCCCTCTCAATTGATTTATGTTTTTGTTACTGTCAGATTGATACTCTGCTGTGGCTGATATTAATGGAGGTATAGCTGCAAGCATAAACGTATTTGGATCCAGTGGGTCTAAATATACATCAACAATTTTAGCTATGTACTGAAAATATGTTGGGGAACTCCCCGGATAAATATCCACAACTCCTACTGTGGATTGGAGTACTTTATAAACAGAATCTTCATAATATACAAAACTCCCAATAGTGTATCCGTCATAATATCCGGTTGTCAGGTTGTAATTTACAACTTTTGACGTTATCTCTGCGTCAGTTGTATTCTCAATCCTGTCGACATCTATCATACGGATGTCGTTCTTATTATCAGTCCATATTAAGTTTGAGTTTACTATTTTAGGATTGTAGAACTGCGGCCTTTCCGAATAGGTAAGATTCCAATCAGATGGACTTGCTGTGTAGATGTATTTTATAGAGTTGTCGCTTATGGTGTGTTTTATGATTACAAATTTCTGATCTACACTGCTTTTATAAATTAAACTTAATATATAGGCCACATCTGTTTTTTCATCAACAGCAACTCCCATGTGATGATAAAGTCCAGCACTTACTAATTCTGGGATCTCTAATAACAGAGTTGACTTTAAGGATTGTATTAACCCCCTGTTTGATTGATCTTGAGTATTGCCTATAATTACATTACGAGCATCGCTATAATCCCCATCCTCAAAGTATTTTGGTGAGTCATCTTTATTTATTCCTTTAATGGGAAGTATAACGTCTCTATTCTGCATTATCTTTTTGGTGTTTGTTTAACTGACCGGTAAAGCATTCTCTTGTACTCATCTGCTGTAAATGCAGTCTGGAAGAACCTTAATGCCTCTACCGCTTCTTCGTATTGTTGTTTTTTTCTTTCTTTTTCGCTTAGTGACTTCTTAGAATCATTTTCTATAAGCTGCCAGAGTAAATAAGCTCTCAAAGCCGGAATTGCTTCTCTTGGGATTATTGTAGTCCCGGTGAGATTTACCCCGGATGAAATATATTCAAGAACTATTTTCCCTTTTGGGAGACTCCCGGAGAAAACAATTGTTCTTTTTTCCCTGTCAATTCTATAATAGGCGTTATCTATTCCACCTGGAAGCCCATATAATCCACCTGCAAACTGACCATTGCTGTAATGATCAGTGAAAAAAAGTGCTGTGCTTGTTCCATTCTCGTCATCCGTGTTACCTACATCTTCACCATCAGCAAATTTTCTTGGTAATAAAATATTTTTCTTATTAGTGAGAACTCTTAACTTTCCCTGAACCGGGATTCCTATTTTACACCAGTCAACAAAATCAGACGGAAGATCTACCGTTTTTGCTGATGACATTCTGAGATACACGACTTCGATATTATCAAGGTGCCATAAATTCAAATCAGTATATCCCTCAATGGCTATCTGCTCCAAAAACGAATAATCACGCATAGAATAGTCTCTGAGTCTGTTTAGAACGCTCATAACTACATATTCTATCGTTGTCGTTGCTGCTGTTTTTGGTGTTGTGTTGCTCATATCTGTTCAGGTTTTCTGTCGTTAATAGTATCTTCAGGAGGTTTTGTCCTCATTAGCTGAATGACATACTCCATTATTATATCTTCTTTTCCAGCCGGCATCGCTACGGTATCGTAATCATCAATCCTATCAAACGGAACTATCATCTTCACATCAACATCGGTAATGCCATCTGGTAAATTTTCAAATTTCAATACATGGGTTTCTGTTTCGTCCTGATCATTCATTTCAAGGTAGAAAAATGTTTTAGTACTTACAGACCCGACTTCAAGTTTTGAGAATACAGCATGGGAGTTTGTTTCCCTGTATGCGTACGCATCTGATATGTTCCCGTTGGAATTTACTTGCAGGATACCCATGTTATTTGGAAGCTGTACTGGCGGGAATGGTAATTTTACTCTCCCTTTGTTTGAGGATACGTCAGCAAGAGTTAAAGTATAATTTTTACACCATGCGTCCAGAATACTGTAATCAGAATATGTCTTAGCCTCCATATAAGTATTGAACACAATCTTATTGTAAGCGGTGTTTATATGGCCGGCCACTATCTCATAGTGATACCTACCCATTAAATCTTCCGCCACGTCTCCGCCGGCCAAGTAGTCCTGTACAAGTTCTATCAGATTTATTTTTCTCATTTGCTTTTACGTTTTCTTCCTGCGGCGGCCATTTTAGCCATTTTCTTTTTACCGTATTTTTTAATGCCTATTGCGGCGGCCACAGCCTTTGGATTTTTAGCCCCGGATTTACGTGCTGCTTTTTCTACTTTTTTGAATCTGGCACCAGAACCTAACTTTGCTTTTTTCATTTTTTCTTAGATTTTGATTTACCTTTTGTCCAGCCACCTCCTTTTTTTCTTTTTATTCCGGTGGAAGAAACGCAAATGGCATAGGCTGAACTTTTACTTTTGCCTTTGCGCTGCACTTTATTCACACACCGTTCTATTTTCTTTGGCATATCATTTAGTATTGACGTTTCCTTTTTACTACTTTACCAGATCGTGATACATAGGCATTTTTGCCATAACCTTGTGCTTTGGTAGTTCTGTAAGCCCGTGTTGTTTTTTTGGGCTTATATCCACTCTTTCTGGCCTTATTCATCATCTCACCACCTGACTCCATCATTTTCTGAGCGTCCATTGCTTTATACCTGGTAGATTTTTTTGGCCCGGACAATGTGCCAGACTTTCTGCTTTTAGATACCGCTTTTGAAGATTTACTCATCGCGCGATTTAATTTCTTTTCTCCTTTGGCGTAAGTTTTTACTCCTTTTTTATAGGTTCGACCAGCTTGCCTTTCATATTGCTTTTTCTCTCTGGCTTGTTTACGTATGGTTTTTTTGTCTGGCATGATTATACTCCTTCCTTTTTATGCATTTCAGCGTATCCTTGTATTTGTTCTGATCTAAGGTTTATTCCAATGTATCCGAGAATAATCCTCGTTAAATCATTGTGTAATATTTTAGGCCACTCATATTCTGTTGGGCTCCCGCCTTCAGTAATATACCCGGTATTCAAAGCATAATCAAAAATAGGATCATTAGGATAACGAACATAAGAGAAATCGACTTCCGTTATTGTATCCGGGTAAACATAAATTCCATCGCTTCTGAGTACGCAAACCGGGTTTAATGTAGATGGTTTTTTTGTCCAGTTTCCGGCTCTTGCTGAGTACTTATCTTCAGTGAGTCTTTGGACTGGTCTTGGTATTACCGTGGCAACACCATCTATGTTTCTTTGGTAATTGTATCTTATAGATACTGCTTGAAAATAATCATCCGGATAAGCAAATTTTCCTGAACTCACAGTGGTAGAAGAATCTCTCTTTTTCAAGAACAATGTCTCATCAGTCATTCTTTCGTTCAGATCAACATATTGTCTGGATAATGGAGTTCCTATCTGGTAATCTTCTGGAAGCCCCATTTTTATTTTGAACATGTCCATATTCGCAACTTTAACTAATTGCTTAAACATATCCGGTTCGATTATGTTTCCCTGATAGTCTTTATTGACTATGTACTGAATTAAGTTCCATTGCTCGTATAATGTCATTTTATTTTTTATTTTATGCTATAAGCCATGATAAGATGATGTTTTGCATGTTAATTAAATATTAAGTATCCTAATGTCGAAATTAATATTACAAGTCTTACCCAGTTAACATAAAATCCGGGTACTTTGAGTAATCTGAATAGTTTATCAGCCGGTTCAGTAACTCCTATATAATTTATGCTTTGCCCTGCTGCTAAGTTCCAAATAGGCGTGAATAACGAAGCGTAAAACAGGAATGAGAATAAAAATACATGCCAGTATGTACCCTCAGCAAATACAATCATATAAGGTAAATAAGCAAGCCAAATGTATTTTATAACCTTTGCTAAGGTCTTTTTGCCGCGATGTTGTAAGCCTTCCCAAAGGGCCATTAACACAATAAACGGTATGTATATTAATTCATTCATAATTAAACAATTTTCCATCCATCTGGATAGACTGTTGGCGACCACACATTTGCATCAATTTTACTTTCATATATAGGATCATTAATAGTAGGGAAATGTACTCTATCGCCAATATTGTATGCATCTGAAGCTCCGGCAGGCTGTTTCCATACCACTATCTGGTTTGGATCAGTCCATACATTCCATAAAGCGGGTGTTTTATCCGGAGTTAGTCCTTCAACTGTCATATGTGGCTGTATGCATATGTACGTGACGTTATCACATATTCTTTTCCACCCATATTTTATTTCTTCGTTTGGTATCCATCCAAGAATACTATCACCTCCTCTATATGTAGAAAATAAATTAGGCGTTTGATCAGGTGTGAAATTAGTTCTATCATGATCCTGACGGCACAAAACAATCTGACCATTCCAGTTATAAAAATGATGCGCCTCACAAGGTTCTCCAACTTCAGGAAGATTGACTATATTAAGTTGATTCCCGTCAACTGTTATCTGGTTAATAACTTCATAATCCTCCAACACTTCAACAGGATTAACTCTTATTTCGTCATGGTTCGTACAGATAGCCGTTCCTGTCTCAGCGAACAGAATGTTACTCACTGAATTATTATCCTCCTTAAAGACTGCATATTGATTATTACCGTCAACTACTCTCATAACCCTCTATCATCTAATGTTTCATTAAGACTTGCAAGGCTGTTATCAGCGATCACATCAATCTGATTTGAGCCTATCATAATGCTTTGATTCGGATGTATTACGGTTTGCCAGAGTTTCACATTTGTAGCAGGAAAATAAAAAGCTGTATAAATGTTTATATCTGCTTTGTTTATAACGATTATTCCGTTTTCAAGAAAGTTAGTTCGGGTAGATTCATAAGTCGTATATTGGCTCATTTTCAAACCGTTATTCTGAATGTAATCAATCAAATCCTGCATCTTATCCGAAAGAACATAAGATATTCCTAGTGCAGCAAAATTAGAAACAACTTCAGCATGCGGTGGTATTGACATCGGTTCAATCAATACAGTATCATTCTTGTAAAAGAAAAAATAAAGAGTGTCAGTTGTTGCTTTGAATGCACTCTGAGCATTGATAGAAATTGAAACAACTACTAAACTGATGATAATAATTAATTTTTTCATGACTTTAATTTTAAGTATTTACTGTTGCTATTAATATTTTCCCTTTTGAACTAAAATAATTTGATAAAGCTACAAGATCAGTATTTGATGAACCTCCGGTTGGTATCCCATTACTTGGACCTGAGATATCAAGTGTAAGATTTACTGTTGGGGCATTATCTCCATCAACATAGAATGTTTTTAACCTGCTTAATCCTAAATCTAACTCAGATGTTGGAAATAAATTATTTTGACAGTATAATATAGATAATGCAACAGACCCATGATCAAATGTCCATGCCGTTAAACTGTTGTTATATAAATTCAAATAAGTCAAATTAACAAGACCTGATAAGTCCCCTATATCCGTTAAGCTATTGTTAGCTAAATGCAAATAAGTCAAATTAACAAGACCTGATAAGTCCCCTATATCCGTTAAGCTGTTGTTATATAAACGCAAAACAATCAAATTAACAAGATTTGATAGGATTCCTATATCCGTTAAACTGTTGTTATATAAATTCAAATAAGTCAAATTAACAAGACCTGATAAGTCCCCTATATCCGTTAAGCTATTGTTAGGTAAATGCAAATAAGTCAAATTAACAAGACCTGATAAGATTCCTATATCCGTTAAGCTGTTGTTATCTAAATTCAAATAAGTCAAATTAACAAGACTTGATAAGATTCCTATATCCGTTAAACTGTTGTTATATAAATTCAAATAAGTCAAATTAACAAGATTTGATATGGATGTAGTTAATAATCCATTAGACGATGCATTGAGATATGTTAATGAAACATAATCACTTGTTATCTTTATTGTTCTTGATGCTACTGTTGCATATGTATGGATAAAATTAATATCTGTGGTTCCATTTCCATTAATCGTATCAGTATTCCCATCACCCCAATCAACAACAATACTTTTGCCAACAGGTAACCGAACAGTCCACGACTGATTTTGTGCATTAGTTGAAGCATCAGTTGTGAATGTTAGGGAAGGATCTCCTCCACTCCTCCTCGCTCCAAGCTTAATTAACGGACTTATTGTTACTCCTCCAATACCAGGCATAGCGTTTTTATTTTATTTTGTAACCAATAATTTCTCCAGATGCAATTTCAATTTTATTAAATCTCC
>DATFMH010000166.1:0-31248 GCA_035267045.1 Balneolales bacterium | reverse complement strand
CTGAGGGGGTGAAACGCACTGGGCAAGTGCCCCGGGAGTATTCGATAACAAAGCAACCTGGCGAAAAAGCGACAACACAGGGTACGTTCCCAAATATTGCCGGTACTTTGCAACTGGAAGTACCCTGATGAGGGATGGCATCCATTGAAATCGACTTGTAAAGGCACCGGGAAAATATATACTTTAGATCATGCACATTCTTCCGGCAGTTAATATAAAACAGTATAAGCAGTTATGAATTTTAAAAAACTGATACAAGAACTAAAAAGGCGTAATGTATTCAAAGTAGCCGGTGTGTATGCCGTGGCGAGTTGGGTGTTGATCCAGATAGCAGCCACGATTTTCCCATTTTTTAAAATTCCGGATTGGGGGGTTCGCCTCGTCGTAGGCCTGGTGATATTAGGTTTCCCTATCGCTCTGATTCTGGCCTGGGCGTTTGAGATGACTCCCGATGGAGTGAAACGCACTGGGGAAGTGCCTGAAGAACATTCTATCACAACATCTACCGGTAAGAAATTGAATAACCTGTTTATGATCATCCTGATCCTGGCTGTGTCTGTTCTTTCGTACAAGCAGTTCTTCGAGAAGCAACCGGTGTCCGCGCATGACAATAATAGACAATCTGAAATGGATAGTCTAAAAGATCAGGCTAAATCTATTGCCGTATTACCGTTCTCTAATGACAGCGGTGATCCAAAACAGCGCTATTTCTCCGACGGACTTTCCGAAAACCTGATCATTGCCCTCAGTCAATATCCAAAATTAACAGTGATCGGGCGTAATTCATCCTTTCAGCTTCGAAATACAAAACTGGACAGTAAACAAATTGGTAATAAACTCAACGTCGGTACACTTTTAGAGGGAAGTGTCAGTCATGAAGGAAATGAAGTACGTATTCGTGCTGAGTTGGTGAGTGCTGATAACGGACGCACAATCTGGTCCGATTATTATGACCGGCCCTATAAGAACCTGTTTAATCTGCAGGATGATATCACTAAAGCTGTGACTAAGGCACTCAAAACAAAACTTTTAGGAAATCTACACTCCAATAAAATAGCAGCACAGACTGATCGGCCACCCAGCGGAAGTCTTGTGGCTTATAACGCCTATCTTGAGGGTAATTTTTATTTCAATCACTTCTCCCAGGATTCATGGCGCAAGGCCATCAGCTATTACAGGAAAGCCATATCCGTCGATCCTAAATACGCTGCCGCCTATGCAAAATTATCTGCTGCCTGGCAATCTTTGGGCGCTGGCTTTCTTGGTGGATCAGAGAGGCAAAAAGCATATCAAAAAGCAGGAACAGCGGTAGACACCGCACTGGTTTTAAATCCTAATCTGGCTGTGGCTTATATGGCGCATGGATCTCTGCTATTGGATTTAATGAACTGGCAGGGTGCACGACGTGCTATTCAACGTGCTGTTTCACTCGCACCATCCAATCCTTCTGCAAAAGGACTTTTAGCTGTGACTAGCGCTACATTAGGAAATATTACCAAGGCATTACAATACGGACAGGAAGCAGTTGCCGCCAATCCTCTGGATGCAAGAATATATTACAATCTTTCCGAATATTATACATCACTCGGACAATTCAGCAAAGCTGAAAAAACCATAAATCGTGCCATTGCTATGCAACCTGGTGCAACGGCTATAAATACACAACTTACTATTGTTCAAATTTTCCTGGGCAATGACAAGGCAGCACTCACTGCCGCACGGAAGGAGCCGGCACCGGCCTGGCGTAGCTATGCTCTGGCTTTAGCCTATACAGCAAACGGGGAAAAGAAACAAGCCAATCAGGCACTTCAAAAGATGATCTCAAAATATGCTGACCTGGCCACTTATCAGATTGCCGAGGTATATGCTTACCGACAACAGCCTGATAAAGCATTCAAATGGCTCAACCGTGCCTGGCAACAAAAAGACCCCGGTCTGACCGGACTTCTTTGGGATCCTTTTATGCTCCGGTATAAAAACGATCCGCGTTTCATCTCGTTCTGTAATAAGATTGGCTTATCGGTACCCGACCATAAAGATACAACTATGACCACTTACACCAGTAAAGGTAATTGATGTTTTTGAAACATTTTGTACAGGAACTTAAACGGCGTAATGTCTTTAAAGTCGCCGGTGTTTATGCCGTTGCCGGCTGGGTTCTTATTCAGATCGCTGCCACAACCTTCCCGTTTTTTAAAATACCGGACTGGGGTGTACGCCTTGTTGTTATCCTGGTTATTTTGGGATTTCCTATTGCTCTTATTCTGGCATGGGCCTTTGAAATGACACCGGATGGAGTGAAACGCACCGAGGAAGTGCCTTTAGATCAATCAATTTCTCATAAAACAGGACAAAAAATCAATAGCGCCCTTGCAGTAGTTTTGGTGTTGGCCATTGGATTTATTTTCTATCAGCAATTTTTCAAAAAGCAGACATCTGTTTCTGGAACCACTTCAAATCAAAATAGGGCTGCTGATACCGTATCGACATCCTCAAAGTCAATCGCTGTTCTTCCGTTTGAAAATCTTAGTACGGATAAATCCAATGCTTATTTTGCCGATGGTATGCAGGATATGATATTAACCAAGTTGGCCGATATCGGGGATTTAAAAGTCATATCGCGTACTTCGACAGCAAAGTACAGCAGCCATCCGGATAATCTTTTAGTCATCGCAAAACAGCTTGGAGTTAGTACGATCCTCGAAGGCAGTGTACAAAAGGTAGGCAAGCAGGTTCTGATAAATCTCCAGCTTATTAATGCAAAAACCGACAACCATATCTGGGCCAAAGCCTATACACGAACATTAAAAAATGTGTTTGGTGTGGAAGGGGAAGTGGCTGGTAAAGTTGCCGAAGCTTTAAAAGCGAAACTGACGGCCAGGGAATCTAATAATATAAAACGGATCCCGACAACCAATAGTGAAGCCTATCAACTGTACCTGAAAGCCTTATATGAGCAAAATCAATACTATGAAACAGGCCTTAATTCCAAGTATTTGCCAAAGGCGATGTATTATTTACAACAAGCCGTTAAAAAAGATTCTTCGTTTGCTTTGGCTTATGCCCGCCTGGCTTACGTAAAAAGTAAGATGATAGTCAACAAGGTGCAAAGTGATAACTCTTTATTGATTACTGGGTTCGACAATGCACGAAAGGCCTTGAAATTACAACCTGATCTTGCAGAGGGACACCATGCCCTGGGTTTGTTATTCATCCTTAAAGGAAAAGTCAAAGATGGCCTGCAGGAATTAAATAAGGCAGCTGCACTTGAACCGAATAATGCGGATATACAGAATACTCTGGGCGAAGTAAGAATAACTTATGGTAATTGGAAGAAAGCCAATGAGGAATTTACCGGAGCACTTCGTCTTGATCCACGTAATGGCTTGATCAGGCAGTGGGTAGCTACTACTGCAATGGCTTTAGGACACTATAGGGAAGCTCAGCAGTCATTAGAAAATGGCTTAGCATTAAACCCTGATAACCACACATTAATTGATATTAAATGTGAAATATTAATGTATTCCGGACAACCACGTGAAGCCTTTGATTTATTGGAAAAACTTCCGGATGATTTTCCGTATAAGTACACAGATATGGCAAAGTATTATTATTGGATAGGTAATTACCAAAAATCATTTGAAATGGCCGAAAAAATAACACATCTATCTGATTTTCGTAATAAAGGTATTAAAGCGCTTTATATCGGCCGGGCGCAATTAGCATTGGGGAATCAGGAAAAAGGCCGTAAGTCACTTCTGAAATCTATTGCTGAAATACAGAACGCTTTAAAACAACATCCAAAGTCTGCTATACTTTACAATTTTTTGGCTTTGGGTCAGTCTTATTTATACCGTCAACAGGAAGCATTATCAACAATAGAAAAAGCATTATCTATCAGCCGCCAACATCCGTTCGGAATCGATTCCTTTATATGTCGTTTTTTGGTAACCAAGGCAGAAATCTATGCTCATTTCGGAAATGCAAAGGAAGCGAAAGCCGTCTTCGACAAGCTGTTCAAAACATCTGGACATAGCCGGTTTATCAGTCCGGAAGCACTCAGAAATTTTTCAACTTTCGATCCGATTCGTAATACACCTGTCTTTCAAAAATTGCTCAAAAAATATCCCGTGGGAAGCCAATCATGAATTACACACTAAAACAACGTAAACGGCTTATCATGGTCAAAGTGGCGGTTATCTTTACCATCGTCACTTTTTTGATCGACCAGGGAGTGGAGGCGCTGGTCATTGCCCAATGGGCCCCTGTTTGGGTATTACGGCTCGCATTGATCGTGACTGTGATTTTATTTCCTTTTGTAATGTATATAGCGTGGGTGATCATTAGCAGGAAAAAGGGGGATGAGGAAAGTTATGAGGACCAGGTTTTGAACATTTGGCTGCTGGTCTGTTCTATACTGTTGCTTGTTTTTGCAATTCTTCAACAGTTTTTATAGGAGAAGGCATGGAGCATGGAGCATGGAGCATGGAGCATGGAGAAATGAAGGCGCAAAGTACCAAAGTTCCAAAGGCACAGAGGGGTTCAGTAATCAATGTGAATGGAGTTTGGAATCTATTAAAATTCATTTTTATGGCCCCTGTCTTAAGAATAATAAATCTATTAATTGCCCCGGTCTTTAGGCCGGGGATTTAAATAATTGAATTTTTTAAGCATGAAGGCTTTAGCCCTTTAATGAAGGGTAATGTACGGGCATAGTACATGGAAAGATAAAAGCACATAATGTTGAGACGCATACCGACCCAACATTATTTACATCTCGGTGGGACGTATCGAAAAAATACACCAGATAATTCTTTCAAAATTGCAGTGAATACTTGATGAAGAATTTAATAGGAGGCAGAAATAGTACAAGTACAAAATAAAGGATATAAAAGAATCACTTACAAAAAAGACAGGCCCCACCCGAACCGGGCAGAGCCCTCTCGTCAATCCTCCTAATCCTCAAGTACGGATCTGCAGCAAAAAACTGTTAATCCTTATTCTATTATCCGGAATCGGCTTAGTAACATACAGGATTACACGCTGACTTTTAATCCACACGGCGGGCCCTGACTCCGAAATCAACGTTGTCTTTTACCCAGCCGACCCAGCGTTTTTCCTGGCTGATCGGTTCGTTGGGAATATAGATGGTCGAATCGTTCCATGAAGTCATGACTTTGGCATCCTGTGTCCAGATCTTTACCCGGCGCCGGGGAACCAGGGTTTCCCATTTATTACCTGTCACCGGATCTGTATATAGCAGCCGGATGGTGATATTCCGCGAAAGTCTTTCGAGTGGGTGTAGTTTGAGGCTGCGAAAATCAGTATGGCCGTCTTTCTTTATATCCGGTTTGCCATCGCTGACCATGACAACAGATACCGGGCGCAATACCAGGTTTTTGTTCCGTATAGTCTGTGCTACCTGTTCAAAGAAGGCATTGAAATCGGTAAAATCATTTTGTTTGTCTTTTGGAAACAATTCGTGAAGCTTCGTATCTATTTCATCAACCGACTTGTTCTCAAAAATTTGAATCGGGTAAAAAGTCTTGGCTTCACCCGGGCGGGCACCACCTATAGAGCTGACAAATAAGACATTAGGTTTTTCCAGCTTATCGATACCATGCAGGTGTGCATATATATAATGTGCCAGAAAATCCAATGATTCATCAAAATAACCGCTTTTGATGAATGAACCGCTGATATCCACACCGATAAACAAAGACAGACGCGGTTTTTGAGGTCCGCTCATACCACAACCGGAAGCCAGCAGCAACAGGGAAGTGAGAATCAGGATCTTTATTGTCTTATAGTTACTTTTCATATTTGATCCTCCATTATTCTGTTGTAGCGGGAGCTTCCAACTGTTCACTCTTATTGGAAAGCGTTTCAATGAGAACTTTGGATTGTTTGATATCGTCTATGCTTTTAAATGGCAGATCAAACAAGTGAGTACCGCTGATTAGCAAGGTCAGGAAATTAATAGCCCCGGCTATAACCTGGAGCGGAGGCAACATAAATGCGGCAAGCAGCTCTTCCCCTTTTTCCTGTACCCATTGTGCATCTTTCTTCATGGCATCCATAAAACTGATCGAAAGGTCCCATTCAAAAGGTTCTTCCTTGGCTTTACTTTTACTTGTCTTCTTATCTGTCTCGACTCCTTTACCCTGAATAACAGACATGATCGTAGGAGTCCCGTAAGAAGCAAACAGAAACCATGACAAACTGCGGATTCCAAACCACATGAACCCTGAAACAGCAAGGATCTCAATCATACCCGGCTCAAAATGAGCCGCATAAAGGGAGAACCATGGAACAAGCGCATCAACAAATTCCCTGTACAGGAATACAACTTCAACGAACATGACAATAATCTCGATAGCACCAATTCCAAGGATCTGGGAGATACTTTTTTTCTTTACCGAATCCACGAATGTCGACAGGACAGCGTAACTCCCCAAAACGATGAAAAAGAGAAAAGTGAAAAGAGGAATACGAATGAAAGCTATTGACAGTTGATCACCGGTGATATTTGAAAGGGTATCAAGAACAAGAGGTGTTGTGACATATGTGAAGATGGTGGATTCCACTAATACCCAGAAAATTGTTAAAAATACGGCAATCCATGGGATTTTGGATTTGACGACCTTACCCGATGCTTGTCCCAGAAGTCGGAATGGCATTATAATAATCGATTGAAGCACCGACCAAATTCCAATTACAATAATTTTCAGTAATTCGAGTAAAGCCACCGCAAAATAAAATATAAAGCGGAATATACCGCCCCAGAACGAGATGACTGCTTTTCCAAGATCCCACCAGGTTATGAAAAGCGTCATGGCATATTCCCGGCGGTTATGACGGAAAATGACTGTAAGGAAAGCCGGAATGGTAATCCAGCATCCAAGAATGAGAGCCAGTGCAGGCAACAACAGAAAGAGTCTCTTTGCTGTCATCAATAAAATGGGATCACCGGACGCCCATGCAAAGTTTAATAAACCTTGCTGAAATAATGTGGGAAATAAAATAATGTAAAACAGATATTTTGTAATACCTTCTGTATTTATAAACATAATGCCACCTTAGAGTTAGGTAGATGATTAACTATTTCAAATGAAATGAAAACGACACTGACAACTCCACAATTTTAATAGATTGACACTATTATTGATAGTTCAACCGGCAAAATGTTACACTGATTTGGTAATGGGGTACTTACCCATTCTAATTTATTCTGATCCCGAAAAAATTGTTGATATAATGATCATCTGTTTGGTGCTCAAAGTAATAGAGCAGTTTTTAATAGAAAATCATTTTTTTTAGAGATAGTAGTCCTAATATTTAAAAATTATATGTTGTATTTATGAATACATAAAAGTAATACAAAATCGAATTTTCAGATTATTAATTAATCGAATATCATAAAACAAAACATATTTTTTATTTATTATTTTATAATCATAATTTATTCTTTTTTTTATCTATTTTTGACAATAATTTATGATTTAATATTATTTGTTTTTTCATATTTGATTCTATTTTTTTATAAAATGATTCTATATTATACATACCAACTATCCTTTTTAATACTTTTTCTTTTCTATTAATATTTGAAATATTTTCTACTCCACCCATAACATGATATTTAATTAATGTAATTAATATTTGAGGTGTTTCTGCTTTTCCTGGTAATGCTTTCCAAATATAATTATTAGTCCCGAGATTAAACCAGCTGCCACCACTAATTATTTCATCATAATATCCAGTCTTATTTAAAAATTTAATACCATTCCTTGATATAATATCTGTAGATATACCGGTAGTTAAATACTTTAAATTATGAGAGTGGGCAATATATAAAAAATATTTTTTTATATATTTGATCATTTCTTCTGTATTGGGATTATTACAATATCCACACCCAGATGAACCTATGTATATAAAATGAATGTATGTACTATTCACCAAACTAGTAATATCAGTTTTTTGTTTAGTTCCACTTGATTTATTAAATAATACAACATTAGTACTAAGAGCATAATATACTCCAACTAAGAAGAGTACGATTCCAATTAATATTTTAACGATATTTTTTTTAAAGATAATTAATGAAATATTGAACTTCATAATATATTACCATTTATTAACTGTGAATAATGATCCATTATTATAAATGAAAATATTTTTCTTTGTATAAAAAATATTTTCATACGGATCTTTTTTATCTAATACCAATTCACCTATATGATAATTTTTATTATTATTTATATTTATAACATAAAAATCATATAATCTACTATCACTTACATAATGATGATTACTAATATGTTCATTTTTTACTGTTAATGTTTTTATAATAATCATATTATTTAGAATAATAATATTCTTTATAAGACTATAATTTTTCATCACTGCATGTAGAGAACCACTTATGGTGTTATATTTTTGTTTTCCCGTAATAAAATTAGATAATTTATAAACCTTGCTTAGTTTATGGTTATTATTATAAATATATATTAGGGGAAAACGTTTAAAAGCTAGTAATGTCGATTTAGATTTAGGTATAAACCGGACGAATCCATTTGATATTAACGGTTTTATTAACATCCATTGTCCATTAATTTTATAGGTATCACCAAAGTATCCTAGATCCTTTCCATTAATTAGATTAAGCATATGTAATGCCTTAAGATCATTTAAGCTTTTATCAAGTTTAGGTCCTTTTATTCCTTTAACAATTTTGCTGCTTAAATATATGAGCGAATCTTCATTTACGTCTAATGAGTATGGCATATTAGTTAATTC
Source organism: Balneolales bacterium (assembly GCA_035267045.1). Lineage (GTDB taxonomy): Bacteria > Bacteroidota > Rhodothermia > Balneolales > DATFMH01 > DATFMH01. The sequence continues at coordinate 22,446 of DATFMH010000166.1, read as the reverse complement.
AGTAGCACTACTATATTTACAAGGAACTTTTAAACAATTAAAATGTGATACTTGCATATTTTGGGCTACGTAAATATTATTCCCATCTTTTACCATATCTTTAGAAAAATTTAATTCACCTGGACCTCTTCCAAATCCTGCTATATGAATTAAGCTATCTGTCAATATGTTATATTCAATGAGCTTATTGTCAAATTTATCTAATATTAAAAACCAATTATTAGATAATGAAATTATTTGATTTACATTTGAAATAATATTTAGTTTTTTAGTACTATATTTACTTTGATTTTTTAAGTAATTATATAAGGTCTTTAATGATCTATTTTTTATGGAGGATTTACTAAAACTATTTCGCCTAGATACAATAATAGTATTTTTAAAATTATGGTTTGGAATGTACTTTTCTTGTGGTACCATTATTGTTGTAGACGATTTATTGTTACTACAATTTATATAAAAGAAAATTGAACAGATAATAAATAATATGTTATAACAATTTTTTTTAGTCATAATAATTAAGATAAAATTACTTATCATAGCTGCCCCAAAAATGTTGGGCAGCTATGTTTTTATCTTTTGATTAATAGCATGGATTAGTATCAGTACAGGGATATCCACCCACACAATATGTTGCATTTGCATTAACTTCACATGCTCCATCTGCATAAGTGCCAGTATTTAGGACACAATCACCAAATTGGCAATTTGGTTGAACGTTAGCTTCTACTGGTTGCAATAGTGCACCTGTTACTAGGCCTCCTATAATAAGCAATGCATATACACATAAATGCATGATAACTTTTTTAAAAGATTTTATACGTGCCATAAGTACTCCTTTTCTTTTAATTAATATTTATACTTAATAACATATAACTTTAAGTATAAATGTTTAGTTTTAATACATTTAAAAACTTTGTTTAATTCATATATTGAGATTATTCATAAAATTGAAATAGCAATTTTTAATAAAAACCATTATAATTAGACTGAATATCGTTTCTTAATCATTGTTATTTTTAACATCAATGATTAAGTTTCTTGTAACTATTATTCAGCATTGTCTGGACTAAATGGTTGAGCATGTCTTCATGGAGTACCCCGAAAAGTAGCTTTCCATTTATTACAATTGTAGGTGTACCTTCAACACCAATGCGAAGCCCAAGTTTGATATCTTTTTCTATCACCTTATCGATTAAAGTATCTTTCATACAACCATCAAAGTCATCTAAATTTCTAATGTTTGAAATTCGTGCGAGACTGTCCCAAGGTTGCTGTTTGAATATAGTCTGATTCTGAAATAACAGATCATGATATTTCCAAAAATCGTTCTGCTCAGCAGCACATTCGGCAGCTTTAGCTGCCTGAAACGCTTGAGGATGAGCTGGCAAAGGAAAATAATGGTAAATTATTTCCATTTTCCCATTATATTTTTTCAATAGATTCTTTAGTTCCGGCTCCAGTTTTTTGCAATATGGACACTGAAAATCTGAAAACTCGATAAGCTTTATTGGAGCATTAACTGATCCTTCTTGATGTGCATTTTGAAGCAAGAATTCCCAATCTGGTATGTTTTTCGTTCTCACGTGTGAACGGGAAGGTACAAACGCTTTCCGATAAATTAAGATAGTTAGCACGAAGGCGCACAATACAAAAACACCGACCAAAATTCTGTTAATTTTTGGTAACTTCATTTTATAATTACAACACTATTATTAACTATATCCTTTTCAATAACTTACTTTAACCTTACGATTATATTCATTTAAATCAATGACCTATTTATACACCTAATAATCTTATAATAGATTTATATAAAATTCGTGATTGGTGGATGTAAGCTAGTATTATTTTCATGCTTAGTGCTATATTATTACGTGAAAATATTGAGCAATTATTCTCCGATTCATTCTTACTACCAGTACAAAGAGTAACTAATAGGTTGAATTATAATATTTGTATATGATTGAATAACAATTCTATCAATTATTCATTACTATACTCCATTTACATATCAGAAATTCTGCTCCTATAAAGTTAAATTATCGGAAGAATTTAATTCCTGACGCAAAGAAGTAAGTGTAATATTTCCGTTACGCCTCAAAAAGTTATAAAGTGATTTTGCTGTACTAAGTCCTGCTTTCATTGATATTTCCGTTGCATTGAGATTTATATCCCCAGCTACAACTCCCCTTACTCATCCGAGCCTTTCTTCAATGATCACCTTGTTCGGTGGGATATTAAATTCTTTTTTAAATTCACGAGCAAAGACCCTAGCAGAATTATAATCCATATAGTTGGCCCATTCCTGAATGGTTTGAATCTTATTCATATGCAATAAAAGTACCTGGTGTGCAATCTTAATATTTTTTTTGAATTTAAACATATAATTCCCCTTTTAGTAAAAAATGGTTTTATATTAAGGAGCAAAAAAGACCTATTTTGTTACAGTTAGAGATTAGAAATTAGTAGATGAATATTAGATTTAATTGAAAAATGAAAGACAAAAAGTGAAAAGAAAAAGAACTCAATACGCTCTGGCTGTCATTCTATGTTTATAGTGGCTAATAAAAGAGATAAGCTGAATACCGAATGAATGACGCGTATTAGATGGTTGTATGTTATTGATAGTTAGTCACTTCCCGTCGTCAGTCGTCCGTGGTCCGTAGTCATGATAATAAAAAATCTGCGTTAATCCCTACCTATCGGCAGGCGCGTCATCCGCATTCTACTATTTTAGTGGGCATTAACAAAAAAGGCCAAAAACCGTAAGTCTTTGGCCTTCAATGTTCTCCTTTCGTACGCCCAGGAGGAGTCGAACCCCCAACCTTCTGATCCGTAGTCAGACGCTCTATCCAATTGAGCTATGGGCGCATCATTTTTGACAGCTTTATCCCATCAAAATGAGATTTGTAAAATAAGCACTTTTATATCCCTTGGCAAGTCATTTTGTATCAGTCTGTGACACTGCAATCTTTTTCCCGAAAAATTAATAACTTATTTATCAAGGGCATTTCAAATAAATTGTAAGGGGACACTCGTTGTGTATCTAATATTTCTATTTTTTTTATCATTGCCTTTCAGGCCACAGATTTCTGATTCATTGCCTCATGGATCTGTAATTGATACTGTTATTATTAAGGGACCTCAACACTATAGCTACGCCCTTTATATCCCATCCAATTACGAATCCAATAAAGCCTGGCCTGTTATCTTTGGCATGGACCCGGTTGCCAGAGGAATTAAACCTGTACAGGTTTTCAAAGCGTTTGCCGAACATTATGGTTATGTCGTAGCAGGTTCGAATAACTCCCGAAATGGTCCGATAGAAAAATCATTGCCTGCCGTTAACGCTATGATCTCGGATGTAGCTCACAGGTTGCATATCGATAATAAACGTATCTATCTGACCGGTTTCTCCGGAGGAGCCCGATTAGCCACCTATTTAGCTGTTAAAGAACATATGATAACGGGAGTAATAGCCTGCGGGGCTGGTTTTCCATCCAATCTTCAACCCGGTCCTGATCTGAGTTTTTCCTATGTCAGTACCGTGGGAAATGCGGATATGAATTACCCGGAAATGATCGGCCTGAGACAAAAACTCAACGCAGCCCAAATACCTAATCACCTGATTGTTTTCAATGGAACGCATCAGTGGCCTGATTCAGCCAGTGCACAGGAAGCTATCAGATGGCTACAGTTGGACGCAATGAGAAGAAGGCTATTGCCGGCTGACAAAAATTTTATTCAAAGATATTATGCTCAACAGATCCATAAAGCTAATCTTTATGAAAAAACCGGCAAATACACTGACGCTTACCGTACCCTTCAGCAAACAAAAGAAGATATAGACCATTTTGGATTCGTCGATATCAAAACTTTGTCAGCAAAGATTAAAGCACTGGAAAAAACCAAATCTTTCCGTAGAGATTATAGTAAAGAACATAAGATAAAATCTATTGAAAATGATCGTATACAACGTTATCTCGGTGCTTTCAGAACCATCCTGAATATTCGCTTCGACCGTGCCGATGAATTGAAATCGTCCGGTTGGTGGGAAGATCAAATCAAAGAGATCCATCACTGGCTCGATTCTTCTGATCCTGATTATGTACTGCTTGGGAAACGGCTTGATCAGTTTCTGAAAGCCAATGCTTATGAATATCATCGCATCATCGAGAATAACTGGCACGATTATCATCGTCTCGTTTGGCTCGATCAGGTTTGGGTTTTGATTAGCCCGAAATCAGCAAGAGTCCATTATTTGCTTGCCCGTTCTTTCATTCTCGACAAACAGACGGATAATGGTTTAGCGGCACTCAAAAAAGCTGTTGAGTTAGGATATAAAAATTACCAGAACCTGAAAACCAACCCTGATTTTAAGTCCGTAAGAAACACGCAGGCGTTCAAGGAGGTCTTGAAAAAGTTAGAGCGCTGATTTAGGGAAGTGGGTTATTGGGTTATTAGGTTATTAGGTTATTAAGTTATTAAGAGAATCCCCTATTAAACTTAATACACTTAATAACTATTCTCTACTCAAACAAACAATAAAAAAGCTGCCCCATATAAAATCAGGGCAGCTTCCGAAATTCAAATATAATCTATCTACATGACTAGTAGCGATAGAAATCCGGTTTGAACGGGCCTTCTTTCGGGATACCGAGATAATCGGCCTGATCTTCGGTTAATTCATCTAATTCCACACCGATTTTCTTCAGGTGCAGACGTGCTACTTTTTCATCCAGATCTTTCGGCAAAACGTGAACATCCAGATCAAATTCATCTTTGCGTGTCCACATGGCGATTTGCGCCAATACCTGGTTGGTAAAACTATTTGACATCACGAAAGAGGGGTGGCCGGTTGCACAACCGAGATTAACCAGGCGTCCTTCAGCTAACAGAAACACTTCTCTGTCATTCGGTAATTTATATTTATCAACCTGGGGTTTAATCGTATCTTTCTCGCCATTTTCATTTAACCATGCTGCCTGTATTTCCGAATCAAAGTGGCCTATATTGGAAAGAATGGCCTGATCGGGCATCTGTTCGATATGTTCCCCACGGATCACATCTTTACAGCCGGTAGCCGTAACAAAGATATTACCTTCTTTACAGGCATCTTCCATTTTCTTGACTTCATATCCTTCCATAGCAGCCTGCAAGGCACAAATAGGATCGATTTCCGTAATGATCACACGAGCACCATAGGAACGGAGACTTTGAGCACAACCTTTACCAACATCACCATAACCGGCAACAACAGCGGTTTTTCCGGCAATCATGACATCCGTGGCTCTTTTGATTCCGTCAACCAATGATTCACGGCAACCGTAAAGGTTATCAAATTTCGATTTCGTAACTGAATCGTTCACATTGATGGCAGGTGCGCCAAGCGTACCCTCTTTGGCCATACGATACAGACGATGAACACCGGTTGTTGTCTCTTCGGAAATACCGTTGATTCCCTTGAGTAATTCCGGATATTTATCGTGTACCATAGCGGTCAGGTCGCCACCGTCATCAAGGATCATATTGAGTGGTTTCTCATCTGTAAAAAATAATGTCTGCTCAATGCACCACTCATATTCTTCTTCCGTTTCACCTTTCCATGCATAGACAGGTACACCAGCCTCAGCAATAGCGGCAGCGGCATGGTCCTGTGTCGAAAAAATATTACAAGACGACCATTGCACTTCGGCACCCAGTTCAACGAGTGTTTCAATCAGCACTGCTGTTTGAATAGTCATGTGAAGGCAACCTGCGATACGGGCACCTTTAAGAGGTTTCTCCTTTCCATATTCCTCACGAAGAGACATCAATCCTGGCATCTCAGCCTCGGCAATCTTAATCTCTTTTCGTCCCCAGTCAGCCAGCTTAATATCTTTAACTTTATATGGTAATTTTTCAGTAATCATGAATGCTTGTTTATTTTATAATTAATCTCTTTGAAAATCTTACAGAAAAATACATGTTTTCTTTCTGAGCTTCAATTTAATACCTGTTATCATTATGTTCTCAAAAGGTAACGCTATAACATAATCCACCGTTTCAGGTCTTATTTAGAATTACCCGGATTATATTTTTCTATAATAGATTTAATGTCGTGATAATCTTTTTGTGGGCCGTAACTTCCCATCTCGACTTTAATAAAGTTGCCCTTTGGATCCAGAAAGACTTTATACGGTATTCCACTGATCATTAGTTGTTTGGCAAGTTTTTTCCCGTAAGCAAAATGAAATTTATAATTGTGATCTTTCACAAATTTCTTCACCTGTTGTTTGCTATCGTTGAATCCCGGGGTCACGGCGAGTACGACAAATTTATCGGGAAATTCACGTGCCAGTTTATCTTCCGTTGGCATACTGGCAATACAGGGATGACACCATGTTTCCCAGAAATCGATCATGACCACCTTACCCTTGTAATCGGCGACATTAACGGTATTGCCATCAAGTCCCTTAAAAGTGGCGTTTTCTACTTCTTTCTTTTGATCTGCATTCAATTGGACATATTGCGCATGAGCCAATCGGGGTGCAGTGAAAAATAACAATAAGACAAACGATGCAATTATTTTATTCATTTGGGTTAATTTCATGTATTTATTCATAATGATGCTAAAAGTAATAGTTTTTAAACGATAAATGCGTTGTTATGTTACCCGTTTCTCAACAAAAGTTCATATTTATTTTGAAATATATACGGATTGTGGTATAAACACATATCTTTCCCAAAAATTCAACCCCATTCTAGGTTGTGATTGCCATATCGCCATTATCACCGCATTGTATGCGGTGATATTCAAGTTGATCCCTTTCAGGGATCTTTTGAATCAAAGCATGATATTTTTATCACATTCTCAATATCTCGCTCTTTTTCCAGGTAATATGATAATCGAAGATGTACCCATTTGGTAAAAATCCAAGTTAAATATTACGTAAGCCCGATTGGACAAAGCATGTACGTTATCTTCCATTTGACCAAATCCGAAAAACTTACAAGGATTTGATTGCTATGGTATCTATTCCATAAGCCCGAAGGGCTTAAATGTCAATAGCCACCTATGAAATGGGTGGTAACGATTATCCAAACAAAGCCAACCCCGAATGGGGTTGAATAACAGCACGATCCATGAGCATCTACACGCAAATTCTATATCATTGCATGTTCGATCAAAAACTGGATTCCATCTCTGAATTCTTCCATCCGAACGCACAATAATTTCATCACTCCAATCCGATAAAATTGTAAGGATATTGTAACTCTGGTATCTACTTCTCAAAAGCCCGAAGGGCTTAAACATGAATAGCCACCTGTGCAACAGGTGGAATAGATTGCACATTTACGCAACCCCGAATGGGGTTGAATAATAAGACGACCCATGAGCACCTATACACAGATATTATATCATATTGTATTCAGCACAAAAAAGCGTAACCGATCCCTGGTAACTGCTAACCGCCCAGAATTGTTTAAATACATATGGGGCGTTTTAAAAAATAAAAAATGTCATTTATATCAAATTAATGGCGTTGAAGATCATATTCATATTGCTACGCATCTGCATCCATCAGTGTCATTAGCATCTCTTGTTAAAGACATAAAAATCTCATCCTCAATAAATATTAAAACAGAAAAATTATTTAATAATTTCAATGGCTGGCAGACTGGTTATTCAGCATTTACCCATTCGTTTAAAGACAAAGATAAATTGGTTAACTATATCAAAAACCAGGAAAAGCATCATAGACAAATATCATTTAAAGAAGAATTGATTAATTTATTTCACGAACATAACATTGAATTTGATGATAAGTATTTGCTGTGAATTTATTCAACCCCGGTCCCGGGGTTGCGATATTTGGTTTCTCCTATTTCACCGCATTGTATGCGGTGCTATTCAAGTTGATCCCTTTCAGGGATCTTTGAAATAACGCACACTATTTCCTACACATTTTTTTAATTTCGATCTTTTTCGTGTAATATAGAATTTAGTGATATATATATATCCCATTGATAAGATTTCATGTCAGTTATTAATTAAGTACTGTTGAATAAACTTACATAATCTTCTATATCACTTAATTCGATAAAATTGTAAGGCTATAATTGACAGGACATCTATTCCATAAGCCCGAAGGGCTTAAATGTCAATAGCCACCTATGCAATGGGTGGTAACGATTATCCAAACAAAACCAACCCCGGATGGGGTTGAATAACAGCACGATCCATGAGCATCTATACGCAAATTCTATATCATTGCATGTTCGATCAAAAACCGGATTCCATCTCTGAATTCTTCCATCCGAACGCACAATAATTTCATCACTCCAATCCGATAAAATTGTAAGGATATTGTAACTCTGGTATCTACTTCTCAAAAGCCCGATGGGCTTAAACATGAATAGCCACCTGTGCAACAGGTGGAATAGATTGCACATTTACGCAACCCCGAATGGGGTTGAATAATAAGACGACCCATGAGCATCTACACGCAAATTCTATATCATTGCATGTTCGATCAAAAACCGGATTCCATCTCTGTATTCTTCAATCCGAACGCACAATAATTTCATCACTCCAATCCGATAAAATTGTAAGGATATTGTAACTCTGGTATCTACTTCTCAAAAGCCCGAAGGGTTTAAACATGAATAGCCACCTGTGCAACAGGTGGAATAGATTGCACATTTACGCAACCCCGAATGGGGTTGAATTATAAGACGACCCATGAGCACCTTTACACAGATATTATATCACATCGATCTAATGAATAAAATCGTTATATAATTTAACGAGTTGTTCCTGGGGTATTCCAAAATGATAAAGTACATAAATTAGTGTGAAAATGAGTTGCAACCTGATGAACCCGTTATTCTTGTATTTTCGGGCAGAGGTCATAACTGACTTTGGTATTATTCTGAAACCGGCCTTTTCCCTGATGCGATGAATAATTTCATTGTCTTCCATCACGATTAAATCTTCCCTGAAACGGCCAATCTCTTCGAAAAATTCTCGTTTTATAAACAGACTCTGATCGCCAAATCGAAACGCCGGGATATTAAACCGTGTGCACCAGCCATAAAAACGTAATAATAGATGGGTACTGTCAAAATTCAACCGGTAACAACCTGCTTTGTATCCTTTCTGCAGGGCCTTTTTTATATCGGACACGAAAGTACGCGGTGGATAAGTATCGGCATGCAGAAAATAGAGGTAATCCCCGGAGGATAGCAAAGCCCCTTCGTTCATCTGACGCGCTCTTCCTTTTCGCTTCGCTGTTATGACTTTCGCTCCTCCTTCGCGTGCAATTTGCACTGTTTGATCCGTACTTTGGCCATCTACCACGATGACCTCTTTTATCGAATCATGACCTGTATCATTATTTAAATAGTGCAGCAGAGAACCGATGGTCTTCTCTTCATTAAAAGCCGGGATGATGATACTAATCGTTGGACTCGTAGCAGACATGGAAAGTCTTTGAACAATATTCAGGGATTCAGTTTACGTTTTCACGAAGTTTTTTCTGTTCACTCAGGAACTTGACCCGGCGCAAGTCATCTTCGGTATCCACATCAGACAAAATAGGCAGCTCATACCATATTTTGTTTTTTTTGATTAGATCCGAAATGGTGTCTTCAAAAACATTCTCGCTGCCCCACTTTTTATCTATAAATAAATCCGGTTCATGTTCATGCAAGCCCAATAAATAATATCCACCATCTATCGCGGGACCAATAACAACATCGGCATTATTGAGTTCTTTAAAAGACGTTTCCAAAATTTCGGTAGTCAGTTCCGCACAGTCACAACCGATGATAACAACTTTGTCATAACCGTCTCTGAACGTCTCCTTGAATGCATTACTCATTCGTTCACCCAGATCCCCTTCACTTTGTTGGAAATACTCGAAATATTTCTTATCCCAAATACGGTGTTCATCCGGTGGCGATGGAGTGAAATATACTCTTCGGTCGACTTCCAAACCTTTCGCAACATCACGAGTATGTTCAATTAATTCGCGATAAACCTCCAAAGCTTTTTCATCCCCGATAGACCGTGCCAACCGTGTTTTCACTTTACCCAGTTCGGCAATCCTGGTAAATATGATTAGTGCATTATTCTGTTGAGCTCTTTTACTCACGACTTCTCATTCTTTTAAGTGTTAAGTGATTGTTCCTCCGCAACTACTTCCGGCACCGGCCGTGCAGCCGTAACAATGTTGATCTACCATTATTTCACGATCATTAAGAATATACTCGTCAAAGTTTTTTACATGTTGTGGTGATGACTTCTCAACTGGTATTTCCAGCATCTGATTGAAATCACAATCATATAAAAACCCATCCCAGCCTACTGAAATAGTATTCCTGCACATTACACCTTCCGCTGCGGCCGGATTGAATGAAGTCACCAGCTTCTCCATATATTCTTCATAATTACCGCTGATCAATAAAAATTCCAAAAAACGGCTGATCGGCATATTGGTTATAGTATATAAGTTGTTAAAATCGATATTATATCGCCTTTTCAATTCCCGTTTATAATCCTGTTCCAACTGGTTTTGGTCGGCCGGTAAAAAAGCTCCCACCGGGTTATAAACCAGATCCAGAATTAGTTCCTTATCTTTCTTTCCGTAACCCTCATCATTGAGCATTCGCAGGGCTTCGATTGATTTATCGAAGACACCCTCACCTCGTTGCCGGTCCGTATTTCGCTGCAGGTAATAGGGCAGGGATGAAATAATCTCAACTCCATGATCTGCAAAGAAATGCGGAAGCTCTCGGTAATTACGGTTTACGGTCAGGATCGTCAGGTTACTTCTTACCATAACATGCTTATCCAGTTTCCGTATTTCTTCAACAAACCAACGGAAATCAGGGTTCATTTCGGGAGCGCCGCCCGTTAAATCAACTTTTTCAATATCACTTCCGGCGAGGGCATCCAGGCAATACTTCATGGTCTCCCGGGTCATAATTTCCTTTCGGTCCGGGCCGGCATCAACGTGGCAATGTTTACATGTTTGATTACACATGTAGCCGACATTAACCTGAAATATTTCTATTCCGGTTGATTTAAAAGGTGCGAGGCCGATCTCGTTGAGTTTATTCCGAAACCTGGGAAGATTTTTAATCGACTCCCGGTGGTTATTCAGAATCTCGATTTGGTATTTAGGATCTGATAGATTTTTTCCGCTTGCTTTCAGAGATTTCATATAAAATCTATTTTTACATGCTTAATTGCTTAACCTGATTCATCATCTGCACCCCATGAACCAGCGAAGCGCCACCTCTTATAGCGGCTGCAACATGCACGGCTTCCATCATGGCCTCTTCATTTGAACCTTTTTCCAAACACTCTGTAGTATAAGCATCTATACAATATGGACATTGAACGGCATGTGCTACTGCAAGAGCTATAATAGCTTTCTCACGTGCGCTTAATGCACCATCTTTAAAGACATCGTTGTAATAGTCAAAGAATTTTTCTGCCAGTTCAGGTTGAAATTCATCTATATCACCAAATTTCTTGAGATCTTTTCTATTATAATAGGTTTTTTCCATGGTGTTACCTGTAGGTCTTTTGGGGGTTCGTATGTAATGTATGTGTATGAAAGATAAATTGAATTATAAAATGTAACCGTCCTAAGTATTCTTATCGTATAACAATGTATCTTCAAAAATTGTTTGGTTTTGGCTAAATTTTCTGATATTTATTTTCCCTTTGCTGAAGTACCATCTTCAGCTATTATGATATAGCGACTTCTATATTGAAATTATTTTTATTCATATTTCGTTATTCAAAAAAACGAATACTGTCATAAACCGTACGTTATATTCTTGTTTTCCATTATTTTACTCGACCACACATAAACATTAAGGGTTTTCAAACTATTTATAACAATTAAACTATGATATTATGAGGCATATACTAAAATATTCATTTATTACATTATTAGGTCTATTGACAATAACCCCATTGACATTGGCCCAATCCCACAAAGGAGATTTTGGTGTTGGTATACAATTAGGAGAACCATCGGTCATAACAGGTAAAATATGGATGGATAATGATAATGCCGTTGATATGGGGTTGGGTTGGTCATTTGGCCATGAATCCCGGCTAATTATGCAGGGCGACTATGTTCATCACCTTTATAACATCGTAAAAGTAAATAAAGGTACATTACCGCTTTACTATGGTGTCGGCGGCCGATTGATTCTCGGCAATAGCGATAACCTCGGGGTACGTGTACCACTGGGAGCCGATTACCTCGTTCAGGATCAACCCATTGAGATCTTTTTCGAGATAGCGCCCGTTTTGGATTTGGCTCCAAAAACAGAGCCGGATATTAACGCCGGTATTGGTGTTCGATATTATTTCGGAAAATGATAAATAATTATATCAAAAAAGGCGCTTACCTTTATGGCAGCGCCTTTTTTATTTAAATGATATACATCAACTCTAATTTAGAATTTTGATTACTCCTCATCTCCATTCTTTATATCCTCAATCTGCTGTTGGATATCATCAATCTTATCAAGTTTTTTGTCCAGCTGTTTCTCAGCTTCATCAATCTTCGACTGTATCTCTTCACGAAGTTTCATACCTTTTTTATTTGGCTTGATAAAGGTTTTCGAGTCCTGGTATTTGAGGATCATGTCTTTCAGGTTGTTACATTCTTTCTTCAACTTGGATAATTCACCACCTTTTTTCTTGATCGCCTTACGTTCCTCTGCATCCAGGTTACTGTTTGGACCTATATATTTTTTACCCTGTGAACGCTCGGCGCGGGCACGTTGATACACAACATCACAAGCTTCTCTGTAGTGCTTATATATTTTATTCTTATGCTTCAGGGGAACAAATCCGATTTTGGCAAACTCAGCCTGTAACGGCTTCGCTTTATTAACCGCTTCCTGTGCATCTTCGAGATCACCAAGAGCTTTTATCTCATCAATGAGAGCCCGTTTTTTCTTTAGATTCTCTTTTTGTTCAGCTCTTATATCTTTAAAATGATCGCGTTTACGCTGATAGAAAACATCCATGGCTTTTTTGAACCGTTTCCAAATCTTGCGCGTCTTGCGCCGTGGTACCGGGCCAATTTCTTTCCATGTCTCCATCAGGTCCTGCATGGCCTTAGTTCCACCTTTCCAGTCATCCGTGTCCTGAATGGCTTCAGCTTTGGCACAAAGCTCCAATTTCTCTTCGTAATTCTCTTTCTCCTGATCTCGTAATAATTCTATATTCTCTGATTTTTTCTTATTGAATGTATCAGAAGCAGTTTTAAATCGATCCCACAACTCTTCAGCTTTTTCTCTGGGTACGGGACCTGTCTCTTTCCATCTTTTATGAAGCTTATTAATGGTCCGCGCTGATGATGCCAGGTCTTCTTTTTCAAGTAATGCTTCAGCTTGTTTACAAAGAGCTATTTTCTTGTCAATATTACCTTCAACCTGGTTACGGTAATCGTCATTAAACTCGAGTTTTTTATCAATATAATTACTACGTACGGCTTTGTATCTCTGCCACAGCTCACCGGATTTTTCTCTGGGTACACGTCCTACTTTCTTCCACTCCCGAAGAAGTTCCTGGTATTCTTTGTCTATGGCTTTCCAGTCGTTGACATTTTCATCGATCTCTTTGAGAATTAGCTCCATTTTATCAAGTATCAGAAGCTTAACCTGGAGATTATCTTCTTCTTTCTGCTTACGTTTAACAAGATATTCGACTCTGTTTTCCTCGAATATATCCAATAACTGCTTATATCGGCTTACCAGCTGTTGGGATTCGCCGGACGGTAACATCTTGATATTATCCCAGCGTTTCTGTATTCCTTTAACCTCGTTGTAAGCATGCCATTTTTTATCTTCAATAATTTTCTCAAGCCGCTCAAGGAGGTTTTTCTTGCGTTCGAGGTTTTTTAGCTTCTGACGGTTTACCTCATCGTAATGCTTCGATTTGCGTTCATTAAAAATTTCAAGCGATTTCTGAAACCGGTCATTCAGCTTATTATAGATCTCTGTATGTTCTTCGGAAGCATCAGGCCCTTCACCCCATTTGTGGCGTAAATTATCAAATTCCAGGGAGGCATACTGCCATTCACTCGATTCTGTAATATCCAGTCCTTTTTGTACGATTTCCTGATAATAAGTCAATTCTTCAGGTACATCCAGGTCTTCTTCCTCTTCTTCGGCAGCAGTTTCAATATCTTTTGCATCGGTTTCATCTACTGATCCCTGATCAGAAGAGGCTTCGTCCTCTTTTTTATCTTCTCCTGTACTTACCTGTTCTTTGGCAGGGGCGGCTTCCGTAGCATTATCTTCAGCTTCTTCGGATTTCGTTTCCTCTTTTGTTTCATTCTCGGCTGCGGCTGCTTCTTTTGCCGGTTTTTCTTCAGACACCGTTTGAGCTTGTTCCTCCGGGGCTTTTTCATCAGTGGATTGATCAGCAGCTTGATCCTCTGCGTCGGTTTCATCTTCTTCTTTACCGGCAGATTTCTCCGTTTTTCCCGATGATGTTGTTTCCGCATCTTTATTATCTACGGTTTCTTCATCATGTACTTCGTTCCCGGAAGCTACTGTTTGCTCTTTTTCTTCTGAGTCGATGTTCTCTTCAACGACTTGGTTTTCTGTATCTTTAGCCTCGTTCATAACTGCTCTGTGCTTTTTTATTTCCGACAATAGGGAATCAAAATCACCTATGGCATCCGTTTTTACTTTAAAATTATTTGTTGAGTTGTTTGAAAATCCTCATTGCTGATGCCCCATAACGTATCAAGAACACCGGCAACAGTTACCCGAAAATCTGAGATGATCAATTCAACCACATCATTATCTTCGATACCGACAAGTAAGTTTTTTCAAATTACCATATAACAAGTGAAACAATATATTACTGTATTCATCTATGTATTTTAAGGAACATATCCTAACCACGCAATGTGAAAGAGTATTATGTTAAAAAAACGCTTTAAATAACACTTAATTGCATGTTTATTACGATTAGACACACATAAGATACTGATATTTGCATAAGTTAATGCAAATAATCGGATGAAGATACTAAATCATCCATAATGATAGTATACATGCCTATGTGGGAAGATAGGATTTTGATTCATCTAATTAAATAACCGTTTTGTTTTGACAGGTGTTATAGTAACGGTTTATGTAAGTAAATCGTTATAATTTTTTTGATACGTCCGGTAATCCGATTCACTGAAACAGATAAAAATTACTTTCCGGGGCATCTCATTTTCTTCAAGAAATTTTAACGTCTCATTGAGAGCGGTACGGGTAGCTCTTTCGATAGGGAAACGATATGCCCCGGTACTGATGGATGGAAACGCTACGCTGTCGATTCTGTTATCCGCAGCCAGTTTCAGGCTGTTACGGTAACAACCAGCTAATAACTGATCTTCGTTATTCAGCCCTCCATGCCAAACAGGGCCTACCGTATGTATCACATAGCTGGCAGACAATTTATACCCTTTGGTGATTTTTGCCTCACCGGTTGGACACCCGTTTAAAGTTCTGCACTCTTCCAGCAATTCCGGTCCCGCGGCACGATGTATTGCTCCATCAACGCCTCCACCTCCAAGCAGACTGGTATTAGCGGCATTAACAATAGCATCGGTACTTTGAAGTGTTATATCACCTTTAATAATTTCAATTCTATCACGTGGCGTCATCTCATTTACATGTTACTCTGATTTAAATAAATGAACATCTCTTTGGGGATATGGAATATTAATTCCTTCTTCATCAAAACGCTCTTTCATTCGTTTTGTCAAGTCCAGTTTTGTTTGGAAGAAATCAGGGCTCTTCGTCCATGGCCGGGCCATGATGTTCACAGAACTGTCACCCAATTCCGATACAGCAATCAACGGTGCAGGGTCATCCAATATCCTTTCATCCTGCGAGAATACTTCCTTAATGATATTTATCGCTTTATCGATATCATCATCGTACCCGATACCAAAAATCATATCGACTCTTCGGTTATCGTTCTGAGAGAAGTTGTGAATTTCATTTCCCCATATTTTTGAATTGGGTAAATACACATTGATATTATCGAAAGTATGAAGTTTTGTAATAAACAATCCAATTTCATCAACAATCGCAGTCAAACCACTGATAGTCACCGCATCACCGATTTTAAACGGACGAAAAATCAACAACATCACGCCCGAGGCGACATTACTCAATGTTCCCTGCAATGCCAGTCCAATGGCTAAACCGGCGGCACCTAATAAGGCAATAATACTGGCGGTCTGTACTCCAAATTTATTCAGTACCGCCAATAAAGTGATAATCATTATTAATACCTTTATGCTTTTGGCTATTATAGGTACCAGGGTATCATCAATTCGTTTGGATTTCTTCATCCATTTTCCAACCCGCTTATCGGCCCATTTGGCAATCAGCCAACCAATAATGAAAATAATAACAGCACCCAGAACCTGAAGAGCATACATGGTTATTAACGGCGTCCAATCTTCGAATACCCTTGTAATATTTTGCATGAACATTAGCATAATTTGATCCTGATTATAGATTTGAACGTTCCTGATTTTTGTTATTTCCGGATAACAGGCCCGTATTATTCATGACAGTATCGAGCTTCTCCCCACCTTTGATCCCAAAATCGAGTGTACGAATAGGAAATGGAATCATAATATCCTGTTCATCATACGCTTTTTTGATACGCATAATAGCTTCACTTTTTGCCGACAGGTAATCGACATGATTTCGATACACAACCCAAAACCGTATAGTGAAATTTATTGAGCTGTCACCAAATTCTTCATAAAAAAGTTCCACAGGTTTATTCTGCATGATATTTTTCATTTCCTTAATGGAGTTGATTGTCACATCTTTGACTTTTTCAAGGTCATCCCCGTAAGAGACACCGACACCTAAATCGATCCTTCGCATTCCTGATTTCGTATAGTTTATCACCGGTGATTCAAAAACATTTTTGTTGGGAATAAAAACAATTTGCCCCTGTAACGTCCTCATGATCGTATTGCGAAGGTTCAGTTTCTCAACCGATCCAAAGAAATCTGTAGTCTTGATGATGTCCCCGACCCCAAACGGATGACGTATGGATAATATAACCCCGGAAATAAAATTTGAAGCGATATCCTGGAATGCGAAACCCAAAGCCAAACCAATAATTCCGGCACCGGCAAGTAATGTCTTTACGGTGCTGTCGAGATTCATAATACTTAACGCCATGAACAACCCTATGCCTGCAACAGACATACTGATGACACTTCCTATCAGGTGTATGATCGTTAGGTTATTGGTGACTTTTCTCAATAACCGGTCAACAACCTTGCGCACGGTTTTGGATAAGACATAAAAAACAATACCGACAAGCAGGGCTAACACTAAATTGGGCAACATGGAGATAGCCATACTCAACCACGACTCCAATTTATTCATAATTAGATTATAAGCATTACTGATATCCACGAGATTCATAAAATTACCTGTAGTTTATGCATGGTGTTATAAACGTATCATACCTCATGCACGTATAAGAATTTCCCTCCATTATGCTTAATTACAAATGCAGGAAGCAGGAGAATCGTTCAAATTACCCGGATTGTAGGCAAATATGGTTAAAGCCGGTAGTAGGGACATGTCATGGCATGTCCCTACTACGAATATTGACCATCAACACATGTTTAACGTATTATAAAATTCCTTGACAGGTCCGTTAACCGGGAATCTTACGTCATCTTATCCAGTTCACCCAGCATCTCCCGCGTCTCCTGATCATCAGGGAATTTAGCCATACTGTTAAATAATACAACTTTAGCTTCAGCAAGGTGGTCACGTTTTACCAATACAGCTGCGTAATTTTGTAATACATCGGGAGTCTCTCCACCGTGTTCAATACTTTTTTTAATGATGTCCTCTGCCGCCTCATATTTCTCCTGAGCGTATAAACTCAGGAACAATTCATTGAGTATACCGACATGATCAGGCCATTGATCTAATGCTTTATAATAGGAGTCTTCGGCCTGCGGCCACATTCTTAATACACTGCAAAGGGATCCCAGCATGAAATTGACATAAGCCAGGTCGTCTCCTTCCACTTCTTCGAGTTGCTGAACCAGTTTACTGCCCATAGCATCCAGTTCATGAATAATTTTATCGGCTGCTTCCTGGTTATTCTGCTCAATGGCTCCTTCCAATGCTTCTGATAAATCCACCAGTTTTTCCGATTCCTGTAATAATTGTTCTTTTATAGTTTTCTGTTCACTCATTCCTTTTTCCTTATCACTCTCTTAGAAGGCTATGCAAAACCCGGGATTTTGTTCAATATGAAAGCTTGAATGATTTCATAACCGCCGCATATTATACATATGTGATGATTTCGAAATCGCGAAAATACAGATATTGGACAAAAGCACAGTTTTGCAAAGCTTCTCTTAATAGACACTTAAAAATAAAAAAGCCCATTTCGAAACGAAACGGGCTGACTTATCATACATTCCTTTTAGTGAATATCAGTTTCTATCTCGTGTATTTCCTTTAATATTTTTTGGGCCTTCTTATCTTTCGACTGCATAACACGATGTTGAAGATTGGTAATCAGATTAGGCGTCGATTCTTCAAGTGCGGCTTCTTGCGCAAGTGCATCATTGGCCGTACGAACGATAATATGCAATTTGTCGGCACGAATCACACTGAATAGGCCGTCTTCGTTAAAAGCATGAGACCGTAAATCTTCATATTCTTTAAATAGATCCGGAAATTCACTGGTATTGGCTGCTTTTTTAAGGATACTTACGTCATCCGGCGTTCCGGCATTCAATGGTACTTCACAGAGATAGAAAAATTTTTCCTGATACATAAGTCTGCTATTGGTTCAAATATGATTTGTATCGAATGTAATGGTATTAACGGATTACATCAAAGTGTTAAGACCTTTTTTATTTATATCCGGCAATATAATAGATTTTATAGTATAATATAGCTTTAATTCATCCTTTGTATTGTATAAATACTGATTTATTATAGATTATCGATGAAGGGGGTAGAAAAATTTTTCCGGAGAGAATTCATATTTATATACCCGCCTGAATATTATCTTATTCGACCTTAAATTCTGTAATTAATAACCAACGAAACTCATGAAAACTATTTCAAGAAAACTTTTCGCCGCGGCGCTACTAAGTTTATTTATTCTTGGCCAGGCGTTTGCTCAGTCCGTACCCCTTGAAAAATCTACACCTGATGATGCCGGCATGTGGCTCCTGCCACAGATTAAAGGCGCCGTGTATCATGAAATGGAAATGAAAGGGCTTAAACTCGGAGAGCATGAATTTTACAGCACCGATTCCACTACCTTAAATAAAGCCATTATTCGTGTAAACATCGGTGAAGGAGGTGGAGGAACAGGATCCTTTATTTCTCCCAAAGGACTTATCCTTACAAATCACCATATCGGTTATGATGCTGTTGCATCGGCCAGTACGGAAAAAGACAATTATCTCAAAAACGGATTCATCGCTCATAATTTTCAGGAAGAAATTCCGGCTAAAGGATATTCCCTGTATATCCCTATCGAACAGAAAGATGTAACACAGGAGATCCGGTCGCACGTTCCCGACGATGCCAAAGGGCAGGAGCGAATGCAATTGGAGCAACAGGTACGTCAACAATTGATTCAGCAAAGAGAAAATGGCAATCCCGATCTAAAAGCTGAAATTGATGATTACTGGGCCGGAAATAAACAGTACATGTCCGTTTATCGTGTCATCAGGGATGTGCGTGTCGTCTTTGCACCTCCCTCATCGATTGGTAAATATGGTGGCGATATCGACAACTGGATGTGGCCAAGACATACGGGAGATTTTACTTTCCTTCGGGCCTATGTGGCTCCCGATGGAAGCGGCCGCGCTTATAACAAAGATAACGTACCGTATAAACCACAACGGTTCCTGAAAGTCAGCCTGAACGGATTCAAAGAGAATGATTTCACCATGATCATGGGTTTCCCCGGTAAAACGTATCGCCATGAGAGTAGTTATGCCTTTAATTTTTACGAAAACCACAGAAATCCATACCTGATACAGGTATTCAAGTCCGTACTCGATGGTTTGGAATATGCCGCTAAACAAGACCCTAAAGAAGCGCTAAAGAACGCATCGGACCGGGCCGATTTTGCCAATGAATACAAATATTACAAAGGTGTTCAGAAGGGTTTCAAGAAGTATCATATTACAGCCCGGAGAAAAGCCCAGGAGGATAAATTTGCCGGCTGGATTGCTCAAGACCAGCAACGTCAACAAGAATACGGAAACGTTTTGACATCTCTGCAACGTGGTTATGAACTGGCAGATAAATCAGGTGACGATTTATACGCTTCCTACTATACATTACACTTCAGTAACCTGCTGCAGGTTGCCAGCCTTTTCGAACCTTATTATCATTACCTGGCCTCGGATACAGCTACGTTCACGAATGCCGGGCGGGACTCCATACTTGCCCGCAGAGATAAGATGATGAGCGGTAATGTCAATGCTGATATCCTGACACTGAAAGAGATGATGAAGATGCTGGTTAAACTGCCATCCGGTAAACAAATAGGATATGTACAACAAAATTTTGCCGGGCTCAGCGGTGAGCAACTCAGCAAAGCTATTGATGCCTATATGAATAATGTTATGGAGACATCCGTCGTATTTAATAAGGGCATGGCACACAGTTTTCTTTATACGAATAAAAAGAAAGCGGCCCAAATGCCAAAGGATGAACTTGTTCAACTTTTCGAAGCGCTGCTGAATACTTTCCAGCAATCGCGTCAGGTTTATATGTCACATTTCTCTCTTGTGAATCCGGCACAAACGAAATATGTCCGTGGAATGATGGCCTTTCGTAATGACTCAACAGAATATCCTGATGCAAATTTCACATTACGGTTAACAGGCGGCCGCATCATGGGCTATTATCCCCAGGATGGGGTTTATTACCGCCCTATTACCACACTCGACGGGGTCATTGCCAAAAACACCGGTAAGAAACCTTTTAACGTTCCCCAACCGTTGATGCAATGGTATAATGAACACACAACCGGCCATCGCACTTTTACACCGAAAAACCGGTATCTCGACAGCAAGGGACGAATGGTTGTCGATTTCCTCTCAACCAATGATATTACTGGCGGAAACTCAGGAAGCCCCGTATTGAATGCTGAAGGTCAATTAATTGGTGCCGCTTTTGACGGTAATATTGAAGGGGTAGTTGGTGATTATTTCTTTGATCCCGACTTGAACCGGACCATCAGTGTGGATGTTCGTTATGTGATGTTTATCACCGATAAGATCTATCACGTAAATCGTATTATCAACGAAGTTCAATTTGCCCAACCGGAACCGGCTGTTATGACTAATTAATAGAAACATTTATATAAAGGCTGTCTCAGAAATGAGACGGCTTTTTTTGTATGTGTTAATGAGGTTTTGGGTGTTCAGAAGTTTGTGTAATAAAGGGAGTGAGGTAATCTAACTTCAAAGTAGATTTTTATGAAACAGACATAAAACCAGTTACAGACCTCTCTTCTTTGCCTGTTTATTCTTTATCAATTTGGGGGTAGCAAGCCATTTCATATCCCAAACACCGGGTTCAATATCACTCCATGAATAATCTTCCGTAGTGAAGCAAACAACACCCGCCGTAGACATATGATCCGACATATCTTTGGGGCGATTAGCGCTAAGTATTGATATCAACTGTTCAATAATTGGATTATGACCTACAATTAACAAAGTTTTAACGTCATCGGTAACATTACTGATAACCTTCAAATATACAGAGGGATAACTGTCATACAGTTGCGGCTCTATAATTATATTCTGTTTATATTTTAAGCTTTCAGCAACCAATTTAGCCGTTTCCCGTGCTCTGACAGCATCAGAGCATATAATTTGATCAGGTGTCCCAATCAGATCGTACATAAAGTTTCCTACCAGCGGTGCATCATTGCGCCCCCGTCTATTCAATGTGCGTTCACTATCCCCGAGAGACGGATTACTCCAATCAGACTTAGCATGACGCATTAAAACTAAAGTACGTTTCATATTGACGTATAAATGGTTACCAAAATGTCATATAATATTTATAATAACGCTGAGTAACACTTTTTATGTTAAAATTATCCAAATTGTTTTTATTATCGGCCTGGTTTCATTTTAGTCCAACATCTTTTTAAACCTGTTAAATTCTAACTCACACACTACCCTCTATAAAAGGATTCACACTTATAGCATAAGTTTATTCCTTTTCTCAATTATTTAACAACTTTATAATAGGTAACCGGTTCTTTCCTTCTTACCAAAACAAATGGAATTCTTCCAATAATCTGTCCTTCCATCGTTGTTACCTCCACTCGCCATCGCCCATACCACAAGGTACTTTTATAAGTAT
>DATFMH010000165.1:0-10995 GCA_035267045.1 Balneolales bacterium | reverse complement strand
CTTGTTATCCATGGGGCCGGACGTATTCCCAATATTGATAACCTCAAGCTCGAAAAAGCAGGTACTCATTATGAAAAAAGAGGAATAAGCGTAAATGATTATCTGCAGAGTGTCAGCAACCCGCAAATTTATGCCGCCGGGGATGTGGCGTTCACCAATGGCAAACCATTGACACCGGTTGCCGGTTATGAATCAAACATAGTAGCTTCAAATCTACTCGACGGTAATCATAGAAAAGCTGAATATCCGGCTCAACCAACCGTCGTTTTTACTATTCCCCCGATGGCCTCCGTGGGCCTGACACAAAAGGAAGCCGAAGAAAAAGGGAGAGACGTTAAGGTTTCCTTCGGAAATATTGAATCGTGGTATTCTTATAAAAGGATAAATGAATCCCATGCCGCTTATAAAACGATCATGGAGAAAGAGACCGGGAAGATTCTCGGTGCCCATCTGTTAGGTACAAAATCAGAAGAGATCATCAATCTCTTTGCCATGGCGATCAATCACGGGCTAACAACCACTGATTTCAAAAAAATGATCTATGCATATCCGAGCCATAGTTCAGATATACCATATATGGTAGGTTAACCCGGATTATTCACGTAACTAACGCGAAACAATACATATCCTATTGTAACTCTAATAGCTTATTAAAAACAATTCATTCCTAGATTTTGAGGACGTTAAAAAGAACTGCAAAATTTTCCCGAAGACTTGCGGAACGCGGCTAAATTTCTTGGTAAATAATCCGGGTTACTATTGGCAATATCTCTGAATATCAAGTAGATTATTATGATTATCGTCTGGAAATCATAACCTTCACCTTTTTTATAAAAGAAATGCTCTATAATAGGGGGGATTAGTTAAGTGCATTTTTAATCACCAATTTTCATGTTAAGCTGGTTTAAGAAAATAAAAAGAACTCATTACTCAGATGAAGAGTGGGTCAAGTTGTTGCGAAGACCGCCCGATGAAAAGGCCATTCACGAATTGCGTGAAATCCTTCGAAGGGGATTGATCAATGCTCTTGCTAGTCGTATCAAGCGTGATCGGGAGCAAATCGCAGAAGATTATGTCCAGGAAGCGTTATTAAAGATTTTGGATAATTTAGAGTCCTATCGCTACGAGGCCCGCTTCACATCGTGGGCAATGAAGATAGCCATACACGAAGCTCTCACCGATTTGCGTCGTAAACATTGGAAAGATATATCGTTGAACAATTTGAACGGCAGAGATGGCTCTGTGCCGATAATTGAAGTGTATTCATCTGAAGACCCCGCACCAGATTATGAGACAGGGCTCCGGTTAATGATGCAGGAACTTCAACGAATAATGGAAGAATCGTTAACTGAAAAACAACGTTTGGCTATTACATCTGTGATGGTGCAAGGCCTGCCGGCTGATCAAGTAGCAAAATTAATGGGCACCAATCGCAACAATATGTACAAACTTATCCATGATGCACGGATGAAAATCAAACATGAATTCGAAAAAAAAGGGATTGAACTTACCGATTTTTTGGATAAAACGTAAGAAAGTAAAGTATTATCACGTCCAACTCGTATACGTAATATCATGAAACTTAACAGAACCATACTCAAACGAATAATCCGGGCTATTGCCGATACACGTGCTGATGAAATAGCTTGTGATGAATGTTTCCGTGAACTGGACCGGTTCGTGGAATTAAAATTAACCGGTAAATCAGCGGAGGAAGCCTTGCCTTTGGTGAAATATCACCTGGATCACTGCCCGGCATGCCGGGAAGAGTATGAAGCATTATTCGAGGCACTTAAGGTAACCGGAAAAAGGATGTAACTTTTTCCAGTTTAAAATTATCCAAAGAAAGTTCAATTATAATATTGTGACGTGCCAACTTTGTTTTCACAATCCACAACATGAAATTAAACAACATAACAAGAACGGCTGAATACGTGGTTTCAAGGCCTCTTATGGCCACACTAAGCGTTGGTGGGAGCATCCTTTTGTTATTGTATGGAATAGATACCCTAAGCCTGCATTTGCCTGCCATCTCCGGACTCAAATATCTGGTTCCTTTTATCCCGCCTTTTTTCATTACCAGAATGGCGAAACGGATTAATCAGCGTACCGCCGAGTATAATTTTGTACGTGACGCGGAGCCTTTTTTATTTCTGACGTATCTCGATAAGGTTAATTCCGACAGCCTTTCAGCAGCCCGACCCGAAATTGTCAGCGAAAGTGTTCAATATCATTTCGGATTAACAGCGGTGGAGATGTGCAAAATGGAGGTCTTGCCGGCAAGGTATCTTGTAAATCCCGAAAAAAGAGAACGTATGATTACCTCACTTGCTGAGCAATTTTCTAAAAATGGTGGAAACTATGCGGTCCTGAATTGCAAAATTCAGATGTTCAATAAAAAACGGGATATTCCCATTACATACATTTTGAATACTCAGTTGAGTTTCATTACGTCTAAAAAAATTAAATGGCAGGGCACCCTGTTAAGGGATTTGGAGGCACAATGTTAATCCGAAGTAATCAGGGGACGGAAGCAGAATGAAATTTTTAGGTACCACGAACGAATATCTGGAACTTTGTACGATCGAAGAAAGTAATGAAAGTAAATTTACCGAAATCATAAAAGATGGATTGACTATTATTTGGGGATTAAGCGGAAATACCCGGTTGATTATTGATGGGGTGGAGTATAGTATCGGCAAAAATCAGCTTGTATTTCTCACCGAATTTCACAAGGTAGAAGTAGAAGAAACCGGAACGGCAAGATTAGTACGTTTTAACCGCTCCTTTTACTGTATTATTGATCATGATGCGGAAGTGGGATGCAAGGGCATCCTGTTTTTCGGAGCGTCTCAGGTTCCTGTAGTAGAAATACCGGTTGAGCGACTGGAAAAGTTTGAAGTTCTCTGGAAAATGTTTTCGATTGAAATGGAATCGAGTGATGAGCTGCAATTTCAGATGCTTCAGATGATGCTTAAACGGTTTATTATTTTATGCACCCGGCTGGCAAAAGAACAAAACGATTACATTTGGTTAGATCATTTAAACCTGGACATCATACGTGAGTTTAATTTTTTGGTAGAAACACACTTCAGAGAGAAACACAGTGTTGCTGAATATGCAGGGTTGCTCCACAAGTCACCAAAGACACTGTCCAATTTATTTTCCAGATTTCATGACAAAACTCCACTGCAGATTATTCAGCAACGGATCTTGCTGGAAGGGAGAAGATTATTACGATATACCCGATTTCCCGTTAAGGAAATAGCCTATAAATTAGGCTTCGATGATATCCAGTCATTCAGCCGTTTTTTCAAATTGAAGGAAGGGTGTTCTCCTACAGCCTATCGAATGGGCGACATAAATTTGAATCCGGGAAGAATTGACAATCATCAGGGAAAAACGACCTAACAGAGAACGGCCTGTCACTTCTATCTTTACATCATAATTAACAATGTAAATAAAAAAGGAGATCACCATGCCCAAAGCAGCACTTGTAATTCTTGCAGATACAGATACTCATGAAGCACTTGGCAGAATAGCGAATGCGCTTGAAGTAGCCAAGGAAATGAAAGAAGAAGGAGAAGATGTGAAAATCGTATTCGACGGGGCCGGGACAAAATGGGTGCCTGAACTGGCAGATCCGGAACATAAGATGCATCCCCTTTATGAAGCGGTAAAGGATAAGATCGAGGGCGTATGCCACTTTTGCGCAGGAGCTTTCGGGGTGAGACATAAGATTGAGAAACTGGGTGACGTACCCTTACTCTCCGAATACGACGAACATCCGAGCCTTTTGCGATTGATACGCAATGGGTATCAGGTCATTACATTTTGATTCCATGAAGTCCGAAAAGGTTTCCTTTATCGGTGGACAGAGTTACAGAGTAACGGCACGCATCGATTTGCCGTCTGACTCCGAACCACATGCATTCGCATTATTTGCGCACTGTTTTACATGTAACAAGAATCTCAGAGCTATTAGCAGGATTAATGAAGAATTAACCAGATCCGGCTATGGTGTAATGAGGTTCGACTTTACTGGTCTGGGAGAAAGTGACGGTGACTTTTCTAACACAAATTTCACCTCCAACATCGAAGATTTGGTAGCGGCAGCTGATTACATGGAATCACGTTGGAGTGCTCCGGGCCTGTTGATAGGTCATTCACTTGGTGGTGCAGCGGTTTTACAAACAGCCAGGGAATTACCCAGTGTAAAAGCAGTTGTAACCATAGGTGCTCCATGTGATCCTGAACATGTTACAAATCTTCTTGTAGACAGCATAAAAGATATTGAAACTGAAGGTAAAGCACGGGTAAGTTTGGCAGGTAGAATGTTCACCATTAAAAAGCAATTTCTTGATGACTTGCATCATGCAAGAATGGATAACAACATTACCAGTCTTAACAGACCTCTGCTTTTATTTCATTCACCAATTGATCAGATAGTTGGTATAGAAAATGCGTCTCATTTGTTTAAAATGGCCAAGCATCCGAAAAGTTATGTTTCTCTTGACAAAGCTGATCATTTACTTTCGAACGATGAAGATGCTCTATTCGTGGGTAGAGTAATTAGTGGTTGGTTACCGAAATATCTTTAGCAGCCCAGTAATTAATTAATATCGAAAAATCTTTCAAATTATGGCAACTAAATTAAATATTAAAAATCTCCCTGAAGGTTATCAATCCATCATAACAAATGGAAAACACACCATTATTGGAGATGAACCTGAGAGTAGCAAAGGAACCGATCTGGGATTATCGCCAACGGAACTGGTATTGGCCGGACTGGCAATGTGCAAGGTGGCAACTGTCCGTTATGTAGCTCGAAAAAAAGGTATTTCTATTGGCGAAGTCAATGCGCAACTGAGTCAACAGGTGGGAAGGTCTGATAACGGAAAGTTATCAACATCCGTTAAAGTGGCTATTTCCATTGACGGTAATTTAAATGAAGATCAAAAAGCGGAGTTGCTTATACAGGCCGATAATTGTTACGTTCACCGAATGCTGAATGGCGAATGGAGTATTGAGAGTGCGACCGAATTGGAATATTTGGCTGAAGTGGTAAGTTAATAATCTCACGTAAGGTTGTGTGAGGGCCTTGGGATGAAATTCCCCCTGGCTACTCTACAACTATTTCATGAAGAATAAGAGAGTAAAGATTCAGCAAGAAGTTTCAGGTCGGATACCAGATAAGTTGGTGAAGAGGCAAGTGGGTATAGCTGTTGTCCAGGTCTGGAGATAAATGCTGTTTGCATCCCCGCAGATATGGCTCCTGCCACATCCCATCCATGAGCGGCAATAAATAAGCAGTTTTCGGGGGCTGTTGCCATTTGTCGTGCGCCCCACCGGTAAACATGCCGGTGGGGTTTGTATAAACCAATATCTTCGACACTTAATTTCTTGTCAAAAAAATTTGCAATACCCGCATTTTCTAACTGTGCTTCCATACTCTTACGTGATGAATTGGTAATGGCAACCAGCTTAAACCCAACATCGCGAAATAATTTCAATGCATTCGATACTTCAGGATAGGGTTGAGCTGATAATATTGGCTTTAGAACATTGCGGGCCTTCTCCATATTAAGATCTATATTCCGGGTATTCGCAAGCATCACCAGGGAAGCCGCAGCAATCTCACCGAAATCGTGAAATTCATCCGTTTCGGTGGCGACAAGTGAGTAGTGTAACAGAGTTTCGAACCAGAGCGAAACGACTTCATCTACACCATTTAAAGCTCTGGCCACTGACTGGCGCACCTCTTTTAAGTCGAGGAGCGTTTCATTGACGTCAAAAAAAAGGACTGCTGGTTTTCGATTTCTCATAGCTGTTACCCAGAATTAGACTTGTGAAATGATTAATGACTGGTATCCATGAAGTACATTCAAAATGTCACGGCGGAACAGGTTAAATGAATGTAAGAACATTTATAGACTATTCAACCATTCCTTAAAATATTACGAGTATTGAGGATCCGGGTTATCAGTTTGAAGTTGCTATTCCGAGTAACCGCTCATAATCTTCTTTCATCCAGGCCAGTTGGGTACCGCTGGCAATAAGCGCGGCCACCATGATTGCCTCAGCGATTTCATTTTCAGTAGCACCGAACTTTTTAGCGGCTTTGATATGTCCTGTGGTGCAATGCCGGCAGCGACGCAATTCGGCTACGGCAATGGCCACCAGTTCTTTTGTTTTCCGGTCGAGGGCGCTGTCTTCATAAAGGGCATCATGGAATGTCTTCCACTGTGTGCCCATCTCTTCGGCATTAGTTTCAAACCATCGCTTGGCGCCGCCATTGGCGCCAAGCAAATCCTCATAATCTTCGAGCATCCAATGAAGTTCGGTACCGCTGGATATCAGGGAGGTGATCATGAGGGCTTCGGTGATTTCTTCCTTAGAGGCCCCCAGTTTTTTTGCTTTTTGGATGTGTCCCCTGGTACAGTGCGGGCAACGCCCCACCGTTGATGCCGCAACGGCGATGAGTTCTTTGCTCTTATTGTCTAATTCCCCCGATTGGTAGACCGAGTCGTGAAATTCGTGCCACCGTTCTGCCATTTCAGGGGCTCTTGCTTCAAACCAGCTTTTTTGTTTTTCAATCGTTTCCATAACAAATAAGTTTTTATGTACCGAAAAAACAGGCAAAGCCGTTCATTCCCTTACTTTCCCGATTACTGAAAACAAGATACCTGATGCCAAGGGATGGTTAAAAAAAGGCTATTTATCCTGATTAAAATCCCTGTTACCGGCTTTGCACGCTTTTCCAGTATCGGGTTCAATAATGTCATTTATTAGTATGACGAGGTAAACAGGCATTTTCTTACGTCATTTTTGTAAAAAATAGCCAAG
This sequence comes from Balneolales bacterium, assembly GCA_035267045.1. Taxonomy (GTDB): domain Bacteria; phylum Bacteroidota; class Rhodothermia; order Balneolales; family DATFMH01; genus DATFMH01. Next base: position 4,149 of record DATFMH010000165.1, on the reverse strand, counting down.
ATTTTATTGCTGTTTTTGAGTTTTGTCTATCACGACTACATTATAATGAATGCCAAAACAGGAACACAGAACCCGTCAAAATTAACCCGGTGAATATTCCGGCTAACAATTCCGAGGGTGAATGTACATTAAGCCGGAAACGTGACCAGAAAACGACGGGTAAAATGATGAAAAGCAGAATCAGGCCTATAAAAACAAAAATTGCAGAATCGGGGTAAATAACGCCAAAAAGCAGTAAGCAAGTTCCACCTGTGGTTAGAGCAGCACTGTGGACACTGATTTTCCATCTGAAATTAATGAGAAATGTAAAGATAAGATTGATGAAAAAAGTAACTACTGTGAGTTGAATAATTGAAATCTTATAAAATTCAACGATTAAGTAACTACCCACCATTGCGCTCAAAATAGTAGTTGCATAGAATCCCGTTCTTGATGAGCGCCTGGGAAAGTCTAAACTGGTTTCCTGCATTTGGGTTGATATAAAAAGTGCTATTGCGCCAGGAATCAACAGATAGAATATTGCGGATATTCCAAGCAACACGACCATGTTACTAACGGTAAGTTTTGTTTCATAGCCCATAATTCCTAAAACAAATAGAGGTATTACCAAAGGATTAGCCAGATCTGATGCAATCCTTGCAAACATAGTCGATGTTGTGGTATTTTTCATATGGTAATGAGTAATCATCAATTGAAAGACAGCGTCTGCCTCAATTATCTTACCTTTTGGGATTTACTGATGTGATAATCCGTTTGAGAATCTGCATTTTAATAATGGCTTATAAGTCTGAGGATTCTACCGTATCAAAATAAAGTTCATTAAGATTATATAACCGGTAAGATTTCCGTGCCATACCTCATCAGAATTAATAAATATAGAAACGCAATGATGAGAACCAGTTTTCTGATAGACTGGGGCGGACAGAACTTTTAACCCACAACGGGAGATCTTATGCAGAAGCCAGGTAAAATAATTTTATCACTTGTTTTGTTTTTCATGTTTGGAGTCGGAGCGGCATGGAGTCAGTCGACAGATGCGCATCATTCAAAATCAGGTATAACCTGGTATAATCTGAATAGAGCCCAAAAACTGGCCCAAAAGAATAATAAGAAAGTACTGGTGATGGCTGAGGCGAGCTGGTGTGAGTACTGCAAGCGCATGAAAAGCGAAGTTTTTCCACAGGCAGATGTTCAAAAAGCTATGAACCGCTATTTCTACCCGGTAAAAGTGGACATTGAATCGAATGCCAAGGTGATATTTAACGGGAAAAAGATGAATCAGGAACAATTCAGTCGTAAAATGGGAGTCTCCGGTACCCCGACGTTCATATTTATTAATAAAGATGGCTCCGTAATCGGGGCTCAACCCGGTTACATGCCAGGCAAAGTGTATTCAAAATTGCTCGCTTATATAGGCACAGATGCCTATAACAAGGTTAGTTTCAAGGGTTTTAAACAAAAACAGTGAGTGAGACACTAATCCCTTTCGAAATTGATGTATACAAAAATACCGCATGAGAGGGATGAATGCATAGGGCTGACAGTTGTGTCATATCTTATATAAACCCCCCGTAAGCCCCTATAAACCCCGTCATATGATACGTGATGGGGTTTTTTAATTCTGATAGTGGCTATAACTGCGCCGAGAATCATAATAATTATAAGGAATTTTATGAAGCTCTTTTAGACGTAGTTCATTTTTCTAATAAGCATTCTGAAAAAAATATACGTCGGATAAAATACTGTTGGTATGAGATGTTTTGCTAAATAACACGTTATACAGAGGTAATAATTTTTCAGTTCAGAGCATCTTCAAAATATGGACAAATGTCTTAGTGCCTTAAATTCTTGTATTCATCGGCGTTAGGGATGAGAAAGTATTAAAATACGGACTTAAACCATTTTCTCGAATGCTGATGAGTACGATTAACCCAAAATTGAAAGTATTGTGAATTTCCAAAAGAAAAGAGAAAAGTAATGAAAGATCTGGGTGGAAAAGTATTATGGACCCTTGAGAAGCTAATCGCTAACAGTTCTAAGGTACCTAATACCCCGTTTTTTGATTCGAATCTGTTTGATTGGACGAAACACTTAGAATTGAATCACAAAATCATAAAAGAAGAATTAGAAGATATTCTCTCATACTTAGACCAAATACCTAATTTTCAGGAAATATCCAGCGATCAGAACGCACTTACGCAGGATGATAAATGGAAAACCTATTTTCTTTACGGATTCGGCTATAAGGAAAAAAAATTGTGCTCGTTGTCCCGAAACTACCAGACTTATTGAAAATATACCGGGCATGAAAACAGCCTTTTTTTCAATACTTGCTCCCGGTAAATACATACCCGAGCATCGGGGACTGTATAAAGGATTTATTCGATATCATCTGGGTATCAAAGTTCCAAAACCATTTAACCAATGCGGTATTAAAGTCGATGGAGAGATCAGGCACTGGGAGGAAGGGGAAAGTCTGATATTTGACGACACATTCACCCATGAAGCCTGGAATTTATCAGAGGAGTTCCGCGTGGTTTTGCTGCATCCCGAACGTCCGAGCACACTCCTATACGGCCCGGTTTCCACACGATAAGAACAGCCACTAATAACGGGTGAACCATCATATGTCTTCGATATGGGTTTTATTTCAAGCATCTGAATGCTATTTCCGTTCCAAAAATTGCAAAGAAAAGTAATCGTTCTTGTCGGTCCAGACCTTTTTTACCGAAAACCAGTCGCTTACTAGTGTTTCAAAGTCGCTGAGGGAATACTTGTAGGAATTCTCGGTATGTATTGATTCCCTTTTCTCAAAATGGAATTGTTCTTGTCCGATCATTACATCCTGTTTTATCTCAGAAACCAAATGCATTTCGATGCGACCTTCCGCGTGATTATAAAATGCCTTATGCCGAAAGTTGTCAAGGTTGAAATTGGCGGCCAATTCTCGGTTGATATGTCGCAGGATATTCTTATTGAAAGCAGCCGTCACACCATTTTTATCATTATATGCCGCTTCAAGCACATCCTTGTCCTTCTTAAGGTCAACTCCAATGAGCATTCCACCGCCAAGATTCAATATCTGCGATACAGTACTGAGAAATTGTTGGGCCTCTTTTGGGTGGAAGTTACCGATAGTTGAACCAGGGTAAAAAAGTACATAATAAGTATATTTCTTTTCTATAGACGGAATCTGAAAAGGTCTGGTATAATCAGCACATACAGGCTTGATGAGTAAATCGGGATACTCACACTCCAGTTCACGAACGACGTTCGCGAGATAACGTTCAGATATTTCAACAGGCACGTATGCCGCAATATGTGGCAGATGATTAAGTAATAAACGTGATTTTCTGCTACTCCCGCTTCCCAATTCCACGAGCACCGAATCGATTCTTATACTTGCTATTATCTCTGGAATATTCTCCAGCATTATTGTCATTTCCGTTCGGGTGGGATAATATTCTTTTTGCCGGGTGATTTCCTCAAAAAGACGGGAACCCACTTCGTCATAAAAATATTTGCTGGGCAGATACTTAGAGCTATGGCTCAATCCTTCATGCACTTCATCGAGCATAGTTGACTGGCCGAGCGTCGTTTGATTTTCCATATCCTCAACGATATTCCGGGTTCGCATAATCGAACCGGCAGCCGGCTTCCCACTGCGAGCGCTGGTTTCCATGAGCCGGGATGCCGCCGGCATCTTTAAGTATTCGTGCCAGATGCATCAGATTCCAGGTCATGAAGGTGGTGTTTCTCTGGGTAAACTCGTTATCGAAACCAACGGGACCATTTTCACTTTCATCCCCATAGCTGGCACCCGGACCTGCCTCACCAATCCAGCCCGCATCAGCTTGTGGAGGTATGACGTATCCCAGATGCTGGAGACTGTAAAGAATACCCATCGAGCAGTGTTTGATACCGTCTTCGTTACCGGTGATAATACAACCACCAACGCGTCCGTAATAGGCATACTGTCCCTCTTCATTCAAAATTCCGGAATACCCGTAAAGCCGTTCAATCACTTTGCTGCAAACCGAGGATTTTTCGCCCAGCCAAATTGGAGAACCGAGAATCAGAATGTCGGCATCCATTACTTTTTGCTGGATCTCCGGCCAGTCGTCTTTTTCGAAGCCGTGTTCCGTCATG
>DATFMH010000164.1:0-2522 GCA_035267045.1 Balneolales bacterium | reverse complement strand
GCTTTGTAATTTGGTATTCTTATGAAGAGCAATTTTACCTTCCACCAAATCCTGGCCTTGTTTCCGGATATTCATTCCCCGGGTAAAACGTGAATTTTTAGTAAGAAATGCCTGATGGTCTTTAGTTGTAATATTTTCAACAGGAATGACCGTATCGCAACCCGGAGGCAGCATACTACCGGTCATGATGGTAACGGCACTATTTTCATTCAGGGAAAAATCTTTATACTTGCCGGCAGGTATCTCTCCAATGATATTCCATTTCCTGATATCCGGATTCATTTTTACGGCAATACCATCCATAGCCGAATTATCGAAAGGAGGAAGGTTGATATCGGAATATATGTCTTCCGCCAGAATACGGTTTGTAGCATCAAGTAAATCTACATCCCCGGTTTGAGGGTCTAATGACCTGAATGCTTGCCGGGTTATTGTTAATGCTTCGTTATAACTAATCATAATGATTGAAAATGATACCGGGTTATTTTAGAGTTTTTATACAGGGGAGAAGAATGCGGATTACACGGATTATGCTGACGATTGTCAATCTTCTCTCGACTTAATAACTGAATCGATTTAAAAGTAAATATGTAGCCTTAATTAAAAATTCGGCACCTAATTCTCAACTACGACTTCATCTCCCTCAAATATTTCGCCGGATTTTAAAACGATGGCGAATATGCCTTCTTTGGGCATTACACAATCCCCTATTTTCCTGTAAATGGCACAATGGTGATGACACTCTTTTCCGATTTGGGTTATTTCTAATACCGCATCTTTTCCGACTCTTACTTTCGTACCAACTTTTATATGTGGTATGTCGATGAATTCGGTTGTAATATTTTCCGCAAATGCACCCGGGCGCAGACTCGGTAAGCCAGCTTTTCGCATTTTATCAATACTTTCCAATGCTAAAAAGCTTACCTGCCGATGCCAGTTACCGGCATGAACATCTCCTTCAATTCCGTGATTTTCAATTAAACCAGCCGATCGTACATTCGATTTGGGAATTCCTCGTTTCTTACTGATCGAGATTGCAACGATACGCCCGCTGGCTTTTACTTTTTTGATTTTTTCTTTTGATGTCAATGTTTCCATAATTCTAATACTCTCTTATTATAGTATCGGATAAATTCATTTATATGGATGAATCCGCTGTGAAATTTCCACTCTTGCCACCTGTTTTTGTTAATAACCTGATATCCGATATGCGAATCGATTTATCCAACGCCTTGCACATATCATAAACGGTTAATGCGGCAATGGATACGGCCGTAAGTGCCTCCATCTCCACGCCGGTCTTTGCAAATGTCTTTACATATGATGTGATCTCTACCGATTGTTTCGAATCATTTAATTTCAAATCGACATCAGCGTTAGTGATAAAAATATTATGGCAGAGTGGTATAAGTCCGGATGTCTTTTTTGCCGCTTGTATGCCGGCAAATTTTGCGATAGAAAGCACATCACCTTTTTCAATATCGTTTTGTTTGATGCGTGTAAAAACAGGTTTTGAAACAAATACCTCAGCGTAAGCAGAGGCCGTTCGAAGGGTATCTTTTTTAGCGGAGACATCTACCATTTTCGCTTTACCGCTTGAATCTATATGACTGAGTTTATCCATTTATCCACCTATGCTCCACATGTTATTATCAACATTCATGAGTTCTGTAACATCAGGATGTGCCTCCCTTTTGAACTGCATGGTATTATCAATAAATTCACAAATATCATCGTCAGTATAGCTGCCGATGTTCAATAATTCTTTGAAGTTTAATTCATTTTCTCCGTTTGAGAACAGGCAGAGTTTCATTTTCCCTTTAGCATCGATCCTCAAACGATTGCAGGTACTGCAAAATGGCCTGGAAATCGAACTGATAAAACTCACCTTCCCGCTATGACCAGAGATACCAAAATCTTCAGATACGTTATGTCGGCCATTCGGTAATGCGATCAATTGGTATTTCGTTTCAATGATACTCCTGATTTCATCAGAACTAATGAAGCCGTCATGTTTCCATTGATTACTGCCGAATGGCATATATTCAATAAAACGTACATTCATCGGGGTGTCTTTAACGAAATCGACAAAACCGATCAGTTCATCGTCATTCAGGTCTTTCATTACCACCATATTGATTTTCAATGGATCAAAACCCAACTCAGATGCTTTAAAGATCGATCTTGTTACAGAATGAAAGTTGTCTTTACCCGTGATGAAGGTAAATCTGTCGGGTTTTAGGGTATCGAGACTGATATTAAGCCGGTCGAGCCCGGATTTTTTCAGGTCCGATAATTTATCTTCGAGAAGGGTGCCGTTGGTTGTCAAACCCGTTTCAAAACCGTATTGCTGTTTTAACGGTTGAAGCATTGCAAAAAACTTCAGGATATCTTTTCGAACCAGCGGTTCGCCTCCCGTAAACCGGATTTTCTTCACACCCAGCTTACCGGTGAATATCTCAATCAATCTCAGCAATTCATCGAAGGTAAGAATTTCATTCCGTTTAAGTTTTTTTGTATGT
>DATFMH010000163.1:0-13167 GCA_035267045.1 Balneolales bacterium | reverse complement strand
GTAGGGACATGTCATGGCATATCCCTACTGTTTTGTAGCCTCAAACTGCATGTAAACACCATTGGTCCAGCCAAAACCGTCCTGCAGGGCGTACTCGCCACCACCGGCTTTGACGTGGGGATCAACAACGTTGTATTTCTCCATCATCTTACCTGTCTGATGGAAGACACGTTGATTGACTTTCATCCATCGGCGTCTGATTTCATTGGCTAAAGATTTATATCCGTAGTTCATCAAACCTTTGTAGGTAATCCATTGCAAGGGAGCCCAGCCGTTTGGCTTGTCCCATTGCTGACCGGTTTCATTGACTGTCGTTGCAATTCCACCTTCTTTGAGCAGGGCCATTTGTATAATTTTAGCCGTTTCTTTGGCTTCTTCCTTTGTGGCTACATTGAAAAAGAGAGGATAAGCACAGGCTGCGGAAATGACTCCAGTTGCTTTCTTTTTCTTGAAATTATAATCTGTAAACGTATGTAATTGGGGATCCCAGCAATATTTAATAATGGCTTTTTTACGATTTTCAGCTTTCTTATCATATTCGGCAGCCTTATCACTGTCACCTTTTAATTTGTAAGCTTTTGCCAGCGTTTTTTCATAGTGATACAACAGGCTGTTCAAATCCACCGGAACTATATTAGTTGTGATAATAGAAGACAGGTTGGCACCATCGGCCAGCCACCGGCTGCTGAAATCCCATCCGGATTCAGCTGCGGCTCTTAAATTTTTATAAAGTACAGCCGGCTTGCGTTCAGAGTTCCTTGCAAGTAAAGAATCCTGGTGAAAAGCCTCCGGCCGCGGACGCGTGGAGCTGTCCCAATACCTGTTTAGTAAGACATCATTATCCAGGCGGACGAGATTCCGTTCAGATGAAAAAGGGTGCGTCAGAGTTTTGGAGTCCTTCATCCAGAAATCATACTCTTTCTGCATCTCCGGAAGGTACGTAACGAGTATCTTCGGATTATTTTTGGCTTTTGCCAATACTTCAACCATAAGCGGGAAAAAAGGCGGTTGAGAGCGCGTAAGATAATAAGTCCTATTCCCATTCGGAATGAACCCGTATCTGTTAATAAGGTATGCAAAGTTTTTGACCATATTCTCAATCAGGGTCGGACGATGCGATTGCCATAGTCCCAGGATCGTAAAATAGCTGTCCCAGTAATAGATTTCGCGAAAGCGTCCGCCGGGCACCACATACGGATACGGTAAACGAATCAGAGAAGTTCGTTGCGCTTTATCCGGTTTACGGGTTAGTACCGGCCAAAGGCGATCGATGTGATCCACGACCGAAGAATGTTTATGACTTTTGAATTTCTTTTGCCCGGATGCCGGGAGTTTGAAGTTATCAAATACAAAAGTTTTCAGGTTAAAACCAGGTCTATTCTTTTCCGATTCATATTTTTTAACGATCTCTTTTGGAGGATGCAAAGCGATCATATCCGTAAAAGTCTTGGAATCTTTAAAAATATCGGACATCTGTACTTTACGGAATAACTCCCCGTACTGTTTGGAGGGGACAATTTGCGCGTTGGTATATAACGGCAGACAAATGATTAAAAGAACCGGAAGTAATAACCTGTAACCCTTTTTCATAAGATGATGTATCTGTATTTATAGATATTATTTTGTGATAAGCTAAGAAAAATGGAGATAAAATATAACTGTTATGAATGACAACGGATATCGGTCGATAGGCAACCTGTCAGCGTTGTTCCTGATGCCTGATTGTTGGGTTTTCAATGATGGTAGAACGAAAACGTTTATACCCGAAGTGACATGCCATGGCGTATCCCTACCACTTTGTGTCTTCTCAAACGTTATAAATTATGAGTTCCGCTTATTTGCCGTAACATGTAACGTCACTTCCCCATCATACGGTGATGGATACTTAAATAGATAATTCAGGCGCTTTTTCAACTTCTCGTTACTTACAATCTTATAATTTATCGATGTATTCTCCGTAAATGCAGGCGGTTCAAGTTCTAACCGAAGAGCCATTCTTGTATAGTAATCCCGGCGCGTGGGGTGTTTATCAGCACAGGCATTAAAGATTTCATTTCGAACATTTTGTTGTATAATCTCTGTAATGATATTGACACAGTCATCACGGTGAATCATATTAACCGGCGCATCGCCGTTTGACAAGTTTTTTCTTCCGGCAAGATATCTTACGGGATGGCGGTCATATCCGTAAAGCCCGGCAAAACGAATCACCGTTGTTTCAAAATTATTTTTAGTATTTAACAATAAATCTTCAGCAGTTAGCAATGGATTTTCAGTCCCTCTTTGTAAGCCCTGTGTGTCCTGTTCAGTGACTGATTTATTGAAATCAGGATAAACCGATGTTGAGCTGATAAAGATGACAAATGGAATGAGCGTCTTATTCAATCTGCTTTGCAGTGATTCAATTTGTTGAATATGGAATGATCCGTCTTTATGTCTGCGAATACCCGGTGGAATATCAACAATTAAAATATCGGTTTCGAAAAAATCATCACAGAAATCACATGTAACTTCCGGATCTAATGTAATGAGATAAGGTTCGATCCCGGCATCCTCAAGCAGACGGAGTTTATTTTGTGTCGTTGTAGAGCCTTTGACATGATAACCCAAGGATACCAGGTGTTTTCCTAAAGACAAACCTAACCATCCACAACCTAAAATACTGATCGTTTTAACCATATAACTATTATTTGTATTGCTGTTAAAAAAAACAACTCATAAATATAAACATTGGTTCCGTTCTTACTATTTATTTAAAAAAAGGCCGTCTGAATGTAGACAGCCTTTTTCTCCTTTTTAATATTTGAAGTTAGCGGCGTGATACCGGATTGAGTCCGACACCAAGGTTAATAGTGAAGACGCTGTGTTTGGCATCAGATGATAATCCATTGATATTTTTGAATACATCTGTGACTCCATATTGATAGCGACCTTCAAGCATCAAACGTCCCATTTGTAAACCGGCACCGAAGTTCAGGTCGAACAGGACATCATTGGTTTTAACACCAAGATCTTTTAAATCACCAGTGGTTTTACCACTTGACAAATCAGATTGATACTTATCACTGATTAAGAATGAAACAGAGGGTCCGGCAATAACATAGGGCGTTAAGCCACTTTCGGTTTCATATCTGGCTTTGGCAAATACAGGAACCTGTATATAGGCCATACGATATTTGAAATTACCATCGGTAACGTCAGCTTCTGCGCCCCGGAATGAAACAAGAGCCTCAGGCTGAACTGCAAAATAATCACCGAACTGGAACGCTGCGAAGATACCACCATTACCGGTAAGTCTGGATTTAGCACCTGATATATCTTTACCGGTAAAATCAGCAAAGTTTAAACCACCGATTACACCGTACTGAATTTTAGTTGTTGCCTGACCATCTCTTTGACCAAACATTTGGGCATTTGTAATACCATAAAAGCCCAAAATGAAAACCGTAATTAGTGATAGAAAAATTATCTTTTTCATAGCTAAATTTATCTTAGGGTTAGAGGTTTTGTGAGCCTTATTTATTTATAAGTAATAACCTCATTTCAATTTGTATCTTTGGCTATAAGTACTCCTTTATTAGTTTTTTTATTATATAAATTACCCCATTTACTTTAAGTAAGTTAAGATCATTAACATTAGAACAACTAAGGGTTAACACAGATTATATAAGAAAGGAAATTGGATATAGAATGTAGGTCTCATGCCTACGAAAATAGCTGATATTGTTAAGTTTATAGATTGTTATACCATGATAGAAATCCATATAGAGGAGCTGGTCACTTTAAAAAATGATTTCCTATTTAATACGATTATTAAGTGTGGACCGGCATATAATGATCAATGGTGAAAATCAATCAAAAAAATTTTCTATGAGGCTGTCGGACTTAGGAAATCATAACATATTTGCAGTAGATTTATTTAAGTCCGACAGACTCTATATAGCCGGATTTGGGCAAAAAATCATTATTGATCGATAACCCTAAGTATGGCTTCCCGGGCGTCTTTAATAGAATCGAACATCATCTCTATTGATTTTGAGGCTTCGTCTTTGGTCATTGGCAAGTAAATATACTGATCAAAATTTTGATTAGTGCCTACAGCTTTGACTGTAATTTTCTTTTCTTTTTTATTTTCATATTCCGAAAAGATGAGCAAATAGTTTTTATACTCGTCGATTTCAACCGGTGTCGGATTCATAGTTTTCTTAATGTATAACATGGCCTCTCTCTTTAATTCATTTCTTGATAAGCATTTATAAGGTATAAAATCAGTTCTGTAGCGGCAAGTATGTTTTAAATTATTTATAAAATCATCAATTTTACTCTCTGATGACCGACTCAGGATTCAATACATAAAATTTTTCCACATTTGTCATCAAAAAATCTTTTTTTACTTATAACGATCTAATAGGAAGTAGATCAATAATAAGAGGGATAAAAAATAATTATTTAAATAAACGAGTGTATCATGAAACTATTCAGGAATGAACAAGGGGAAGTTAAATTGATTTGGAAAGTCCTGCTGCTTATAGGAGGATTTTTTATCGTAACTATCCTTTTAAAAGAGGTATTAGTCTGGCTGGCAGCGAATGGTTATATCCATCAAAGTATTTCTTCATCAGCAGAAGCCAGAAATTTTATGGATGAAAGTATGTTAGGTGGAAACCTGCTGGCTTTATTAGAAGGTATTTTATGGTTCGTAATGGCTTGGTTTTTAGTCTCTGTTATCGAAAAGCGTCCATTTAAAAGTCAATTGACCGGTTTTAAATGGAATAAAAGTTCTATCTGGATGATAATTACAGGAATTGTGTTAGCCGCCTTTTATGTTTATCTGGCCATTGGTATAGATATATTCTTCCTCGGAGGCAATACAGAGGAAGTCACAATGCAATTAAATGGAAATATAGTCATTATACTATTCACGGTTATATCAGCTTTGATTTTAGCATTTGGTCAGGAGTTGATTTTTCGTTCATATTTACAGGATTTATTAATTGATAAATTTGGTGTAGGTGGAGGAGTTGTATTAACCGCCGTCCTGTTTGTCTTTTGCAGTGTCATATTCCGGATATTACCCATCATTGAATTACTCTCCGGTTTCTTTTTATATATGATAATCGGATATATCTATTACCGGGTTCGGTCTCTTTATCTGGTTGGTGTATTGCACGCTATGCTTATTCTGTTTCCAAGCCTGTTGAGTATATCAGCACCTGCAGAGGAGCGTTTTTTGGCATCCGTTTTATTCATGATCATGGGATTTTATTATTTCAACAGGAAGGATGAGAAAAAGAAAGTAGTTTCACATACCACACAATCAACATAAATGACCTTATAAATTGATTTATGGCTCCCTCATATTAATATAGTTGATGAGATAAGATATGGATAAATACGTGAATCCATCCATTAGAGAGGATCTTGTAATCAGGCGATCGAAGCTTGAACGAACTATTCAGACTTCAGGAGATGATAAACAACTCAGAAGGCTTATTAATGAGGTGGATGCGGCCTTACATAGACTGGATGAGGGGACATATGGTTTATGTGAAATTTGTCATGAGCCTATTGAGAACGAGCGCATTATAAATGATCCGCTGGTACGATTTTGTCTTGATCATTTACAACCGGAAGAACAAAGAGCACTTGAAGAAGATCTTCTCATAGCATCGCAAATTCAGAGTGGACTTTTACCACCTAAGACTTCACATTTCCCGGGATGGGATTTCGCTTATCATTATGAAGCGGCAGGAGTTGTCAGTGGTGATTACTGCGATATTCTTATTCACCAAAATACCATGTATTTCTCAATAGGGGATGTGAGTGGCAAAGGAGTTTCCTCAGCATTGCTGATGGCTCATCTTCATGCCACATTCCGGGCCCTTGTGGCTCAGGGAATGAATCTGGAACAGATCATGGAAAGGGCAAGCCGAATATTTTGTGAAGTATCATTACCGACTTATTTTGCAACGTTGGTATGTGGAAAAGCAACCCAAACCGGAGAAATAGAATTATGTAGTGCCGGTCATAATCCCGCACTGATTTCCCTGGCTGATAAGGTAGACAGGTTGGATGCTACCGGTTTACCTTTGGGGATGTTTTGTGATGAAGAGTTTTCTACTATAACATTTAATTTGAATCCCGGGGACAGCTTGTTTTTATACACCGACGGACTCACAGAGGCTATGGATACTAATGAAACAGAATATGGCATGGACCGGTTATCGGATACATTTACTGCAAATCGGAATTTGAAACCTGCCGAAATAATTGATTCAAGCCTGAAGAATCTGAATGCTTTTCGAATAGGGTCAAAAAAGAGCGATGATTTGACTATAATGGTGATTCGCAGATTGTGAATGTTTCTTAAAACGTTTTAAAAATTAAATTCCACGATAAAATAGATTTTAAAAAATCATTCAGGCATTACGTGTTTTCAGAAAGAATGATCATTTCTATATAATGACCGTTTAGTGGGATATTTTCCCGAAGGGAACAGTCAGGCCGAGCCACGGAACAACTACAAAAGCACTTGTATTGGGACTCACCGGTAGTGCCAGGCCAAATTCAATTCCGGAATATTTAATAATATATCTTCCTCCAAAGGTAGCTAGTAAGAAATAATTCCTATTGATACCTACAATATAATTCTCAGTTATAAAATAACCATTGGGTCCAATTCTGAACATCCCGCTAATACTGAACGTGGGCATCTTACTCCAACCTTGATTAGAGTACCCATAACCTATACCGAAATTTATATTCTGATCTCTTGAACCTAATGTTGCTACACCATAAAGAATTCCAAAATCTGAATTTTTTTGATCAATGATCGTTCCGAATAATGCACCGGCCCCTATGTTAAATTTATCTTTTTTTATGGGGATAGAAATTTTTGGTGCTACCCATATAGGAGTCGGGGCACCATCAAAAAAGAACAGAGGGACCAATCCTAATCCTACCGTAAAATTATCAGAAATACCAACTTTGGCTTGATTAAACAATACCCAGACATTTTGGTAATAACCTTCACCCGTTTTCAATCCGTAACCATCCGGTTCCCAGAAATATCGGGCCGACTCCGGATTAGAAGGCCAATGGCCTTCCTTTTTCAACTTTGTAGTTGAGATTTGATTCATTTTACGGATATATGTTTTTGGAAGTATGATAATACCGATATTATTGGTTTTTATCTTTAAACTGTCCGATTTATCCGAAATTATTTGACCTGTATAAACATTGCCATCATTTGTTACAATTCGATAAGTCGCTGTAGTATCTTTTTTTGCTTGTGCTTTGCAAATTGTGGCGTTGAGACACAGTATGGGAATTAAAATTAGTAAAAAATTTATTTTATTCATGACGAATCCCTCCTGGAGTAAATTAGCCCTTTATACTCATCTGATCATTAAACAGATTCATATTCTCCAGTAACGTAGAAATGACTCAAGCAACTGATGTTGGCAGTCGTCTGTATAATTTTTATTAATATAACGATTATACATTTATATATATAAAACATCAATAACTATATATTGATTAGGGGTATTTTCCATATAAAGGTTATTTACGAGGGATTACCTGTACCAATTGGATTTTCCGGATCACTGCTCCATTCGTACCAGCCACCGTCATAGACAGATACCTTAGGCCATCCCATTAACCAGGCATTCATGAAAGCTTCGCTGCCACGCCAGCCTGTACCACAATAAAAAGCGATATGTTTGTCGGGAATGATGTCGTTATCCGCCCATTTATCCGCCACTTCCGGATATTCACGCATGGTATAATCAAAATTGCGATAATTTTCCATATGATAGGCGTCGCTGCCACAATTACCAAAAACAGCACCCGGAATTCTTCCTTTTTTTGAGATGTAATGATATCCGCTCGCATTGCCGATAAATTCTTCCCAACTTCTGACACTAACCAAGTCTCCATCATCGGAAGAAAGAAGGTCTTTAGCCTTTTCCATATCAACTATATACTCGGGATGAGAAGGTATATTAACACCAAAATCACGTACAGCTTCAGGTTTGGTTTCTTTCGTTGAAATCGGATACCCGTTATTTTTCCAGGCATTGAGTCCACCGTTTAAAATACGTACATCCTCAACTCCGGCATACAGCAATAATGCCGCACATCTGAAGGCGCCTAAATGCCCGGCACTTTTTCCGGGGAATGGATCATTAAATTTGGGATATGAGAATCGCCCGTATACGATAACAGTTGTGTCGTATCGAATGCCAATATTCTGTAAATTTTCTTTTAATTCTTCGGGAGTTCGCCGATTCCATGTTTCCGGTTCTTCAAGAGATAATGTATTCAGTGGGATAGCTCCGGGAATATGTCCCTTTTGATAATCTTCATATATATCATAATGGGAGTGACAGATAACGAATTTATTACCGTTATAATTAAGTGGCTTTTCACCATTTATCAGTTGGTTGACCCATTCAGGGTAGACCAGTTGTGTATATTTTTTTAATTTATCAACCGGATATTTCTGATCTGTTACCCATTCGTCAGGAAAATGATTATAAACCCTGACATCGTTGTATTCCATTTCAAGCAGGCGACAGGCCATTTGATCTGTATCTTCTTCATCATATCCATAGAGGATGATTGTTTTATCTTTTGTAATATTTTTTTCACTCAGCACTTCCACCCAGTCCATAAACTGCATCCAGGCCAATGGCAGACTTTTGGCACCAGGGATATGGCCACCCCTGTTTTCACCTTTTAGTGTCCACCCGTTATAGGCTTCAATAGGCCGTACATCAATAATAACTGTATTTGGGTTATCAAAGAGTCGTACTAACTCACCTGTGGATATCTCATGTACATTAGTTCTCATAATTGCTCTGTTTTTATCAATAATTCAGAGTATGTAATAATAAAAATAATCCATTTGCTTCCTTTCAATTAGATCATTTTTACAGAAAAAATGAAATGAATTTTATTTAAGATTGCAGATAGGGTGTTTCAGAACGGACATAAACTCTCAAATCGATACTTTAATCAAAAGGGACATTGCATGATGCTACATCCCTTTTGTTTAACATTATGATGTTTTATTATTTGTAATTATTCGTGATCTATCTTTATATCAATGGCTAATAGCCAACGATAGTGAGATTCACCAATTTTAAAATCCAATATTTATATACTTTCCTTACATATTTATCAATATTACCTGTTTTTCCATGATTCGGCTATTTCTTCTGGGGTAACAGGAGGAGGAACGTAGTTATTAACCGGTTTAATAGATTTTAAATAGGTAAAAATTGCTCTGAGATCCTGATCACTTAAGTTCCTGAACGATTGCCAGGGCATAGGAGGAAGCAATTTTCTTCCATTACCATTGTATTTACCTTCTTTAAGTGTTTTAAAAAACATTTCTTCATCCCACGAACCGATTCCGGAAGCACTGTCAGGCGTGAGGTTGGCAGCAAAAGAAATACCCCACGGACCCATGTAAGAAGTGAAACCCTTACCGGCCATAATCCAATTTCCCGAAGTAACCATATGAAAATCCGCATCTTGAATCTGTAAATCAGTCGGATGACCGGAAAGCAACCTGTTGGGATCGGGAATAGGTCCTGCCGGAGACATTATTTTAGGTGAATGACAGTCATTACATCCACCTATATTCACCAAATATTTACCTCTGGTGATCATGGTGATTTCCTCTTTTGTCTTTTTGGCTTTGGTTTTATTGCAACTTAGCTGCGAGATAGCCACTAAAAAAGATGTGCCCGCTACTACTAAAAGAAAAACAACTTTTTTCATACTCAAATCCCTTGATAAATGTTTAATAAACAACCACCTATTGATCATAATAGATATAATTACGGTATGCACATATATAAATTTTTATAACCGGGTTATACTGATGTAGATAATATTAGGTTATGTGAGTTATCCCGATAGGAAATTATGAATAGGGTTCAGCCACTGATGAATTTAATTTCAAGGCTGATAATTGTATCGCCCGTTTTGAACAAAAAAGCCACGACAACCGGCCGGTTATCGTGGCTTCTCATAAGAGCGGGAAACGGGATTCGAACCCGCGACCTCGACCTTGGGAAGGTCGCACTCTACCACTGAGTTACTCCCGCTTACAAAGCTTTTTAAATTTGATAACATGGCATGTAAAAAGCAAGAGATTAATTTAAGTGTGAAGAGGTTAATACTGACGGTGGACGATAGACCGAGGAAGATAGTTGTTTAGTAGCCGGTTTAAAATCTTGACCAAAATAAAAGTTAATCTGAGATTCTAATTTTTAAAAGAGATGTAAGCGGCTACCGTCTATCGTTCATGGTCTACCGTCATTTCAGATGGGTAACTAAGTGCAAACTCCGGATCAACAACACACGCCATCCGTTGTCCATGGTCTGCCGTCCTCTATAAAATTGCTAATATCAATGGTTTTCGTTTAATTGATGACTATAGCTAATTTGAGCTGATAAAAAATGATATACCTGAAAATTATTTTCAATAAGGCCCTTATCTATTGTATTGCTATTGAATATTATTAACAGAATATCTTTTAATAACTATTTATAAACACGGAAACGTTATGAAAAAAATCATCTGTATTTTAATTGTTCTTGCCATGCCATGGGCAGGAAACTTGTATGCTCAGGAGAAGAGTACAGCAAAACTTCCGGTTAAAAAGGAGTTGCAATATCCGAAGACGCACCGGGATCAAAAAGTGGATAATTATTTCGGAACCAAAGTTCCGGTTCCATACAATTGGATGGAGAGTCTCAACAGTCCCCAGGTAAAAAAATGGGTGCAGGAAGAAAACAAAGTCACGTTTTCTTATCTCGATAAGATACCCATTCGCAACTGGATGCACGATGAATACAAGAAGTTGTATAACTATGAAAAAGTAGGAGTTCCAGACATGGAGGCCGGTAAGCTTTTCTATCGAAAGAACAGCGGACTTCAAAATCAGTCGGTTATCTATGAGCAGGCTACCCCTGGTTCCAAACCGCGTGTCTTACTTGATCCCAATAAATTATCACCGGATGGATCCATTGCCCTGGCTTCTTATGTCGTTTCCCCTGATGGGAAATATATGGCTTATGCCCTTTCACAAGGTGGTTCCGACTGGCGGGAGATTCATGTGATGGATATTTCCACGGGGAAAGAGTTAAAAGATGTTATTAAATGGGTTAAATTCTCGGGTATATCATGGACGAAAGACGGCAAAGGCTTCTTTTACGCCCGTTTCCCGGCACCGCCCAAAGGAGAGATGATTAGTCAGCAGGTGAAAAATCAGAAACTATATTATCACAAAATCGGAACCTCTGAAAGTTCGGATAAACTTATTTATGCCCGCCCGGATAAACCCAAATGGGGTATAGGTGGCGGAGTATCGGAAAGTGGTAAATATCTTTTCATCTATATGTACAATGGTGCCGCATCTAAAAATGTACTGTATTATGCCGAGCTTGGGCAACCGAAGAATCCGGATATAGGTGCAAAGATCAAACCGCTTTATACGGCTAATGATGCCAGTTATGATCCGATTGGTACCGATGGGGATACGATTTACTTGCAAACAACCAATGATGCTCCCAAAGGTAAAGTTGTGGCTGCCAAATTCTCGGATCCTTCAATCGATCATTGGAAAACAATCGTTCCTGAGGGAAAAGGAGTTATACAAAGTGCACAGATGTCGGATGGTAAAATTGTGGTTGAGAATATGATCGTGGCTAAAAACAAAGTCCATATTTATGATACGAATGGTAAACTTGAAAAAGATTTGCCATTGCCGGGTATCGGATCTGTGTCCTCCATTAGTGCACGTAACGACACTCCTGATCTATACTACAGCTTTACTTCATATTTATATCCAACTACGGTATATAAATATAATATGAAGACCGGTGAGCGCTCCGTCTTTTTCAAGCCCAAAGTTGATTTTAATCCGTCTGATTATGTGACAAAGCAGATTTTTTATAAGTCCAAAGACGGGACGATGGTGCCGATGTTTATCACGGAACGTAAAGGACTAAAAAAGAATAGCGATAATCCGACAGTGTTGTACGGTTACGGAGGATTCGACATCACAATTACTCCACGTTTCAATCCGATGCTTCCGGTATGGTTGAAAATGGGTGGTGTGTACGCTGTTCCCAATCTGCGCGGCGGTGGTGTATACGGTGAAAAATGGCACGAAGCAGGTATGCTTAATCACAAGCAAAATGTTTTTAATGATTTCATCTATGCGGCCAAATATCTTATTGATCGGAAGGTTACTAAACCATCCCGTTTGGCCATTCAGGGTTATTCCAATGGTGGATTACTGGTTGGTGCCACAATCACCCAACGACCTGATCTGTTTGGAGCCGCGTATGCCGGGGCAGGTGTGATGGATATGCTGCGTTATCAAAAATTCTCAGGAGGCGATTACTGGACAACCGAATACGGAAGCTCGGATAAGCCGAAGGATTTTAAATGGTTGTATGCCTATTCACCACTACATAACCTGAAAAAAGGTACCTGTTATCCACCGACGATCATTACTACAGCCGATCATGACGACCGCGTGGTTCCGAGTCACTCTTATAAGTTCACGGCCAAAATGCAGTATGACCAGGGATGCAATAACCCGGTATTGATACGTGTCGAAACGGAGACAAGTCACGGGTATATGCCGACGGACAAGCGTATTGCCCAAACAACGGATGTTTGGGCGTTTATCGCGCATAATCTGGGTGTAGATTCACCGCAAGAGACATCATCTAAATGAATCAAAGGCGGAAGTTAATAATAAATCGATTTATAGATTAAGAACTGACTGGACACAGAGTGTCCAATAGTGCGTTCCGGGGCAAAGCCCCGGAACGAGTTAATCTGTAACTGTTTACTGCTTACTGTAATCAGCCTTACTGTAACGTAAAACCCACTTTGATCGTAACTTGCCATTGCGTTACGCCGCCATTGTCAATTTTACCACGTGTATCAGTGACCTGGAACCAGCGTAGCCCTTCAATCGTTTTTGAGGCTTTGGAGATAGCATTTTGCACGGCATCTTCCATGCTTTTACCTGAGGTTCCCGTCAATTCAATAAGTTTATACGTGTGGTCTTCCATATTCTCTCCTTTATTTGTAAATGATTTTATAGCATATCTTTACATTACGAAAAGAAT